>CAYNWJ010000111.1:0-10604 GCA_964400815.1 uncultured bacterium | reverse complement strand
ATGTTCTTGATTCATATGTTTAATCACCGGAGCAATAACTTGATAACCGGATAAAAGAATGATGATTTGCCGTATATCGTTTGAACCATGATTAACGGGATGAAAGGATTGACATGATTGTAATCATGGTTGATCCCATAATCCCGGAAATCCCGGTTCAGCAATTGAAAACCGCCGAAAAACATGTGTTTGCCGGAAAATGGGGGATTCTCAGGGATGTCAATTTCTCCGTTTCCTTCGGCGCGCTTCACGCGTATATTGTTATAGCAGCGGTTGTGTGGAACGTCACGATTGCGGATGCCGGTGCGGCCGGCGCATTGAACGGAAAAGAACATCTGACCGCGATTCCCGCGGCGGAATGGAGCTGTCATGGCGGTAACCAAGAACGACGTTGAATCCATCGCGAACCTGGCGCGCCTGTCCTTCTCCGACGCTGAAAAGGACCGTCTCGCCGATACGCTCAACAGTATCCTCGAATATTTCGACAAGCTGTCGGAACTCGATACGGCCGATGTTGAGCCGCTCACACACATTTTGCCGGTGCAGAATGTCATGCGTGCGGACGAGAACATCCCCCCGCTCCCGCAGAAGACCGCGCTGGAAAACGCGCCGGAGCAGGCACGCGGCCATTTCGTGATCCCGAAGGTCATCGAGTAGGGGGGAGTGAGGCACGGCATGGACAAGGAAATCATTCGAACGGGCGCTGCGCCCGAACCGGTGGGGCCCTATTCCCAAGCGGTTCGCGCCGGCGGATTCATTTTCTGCTCGGGCCAGATCGCTCTCGATCCCGCCACGGGGACCATGGTGGACGGCGGTGTCGAGGCGCAAACGGCGCGGGTGATGGAAAGCCTGAAGGCGGTGCTCGCTGCGGCGGGCAGTTCGCTGGACAGGGTGGTCAAGACAACCATTTATGTGCGTGACATGAACGACTTCGCCACGGTCAACCGTGTGTACGGCTCCTTTTTCGGGGGATCGGCTCCTCCGGCGCGGGCCACGGTGCAGGTGGGGTCCCTGCCGAAGGACGCGGCTGTCGAGATCGACTGTATCGCCATGGCGTGATGTGTTGACGGCGGTCACAGGCATGTGGTTCGACGGGCGCCCCTCGGCGTCCGTTGCTTTTGTAGGGGGGGTGTTGACATGAAGGTTCGCATCGCCGAAAGCGCCGGTTTCTGCATGGGCGTGCGCAATGCCATGGACATGGTGCTCGACGCGTCCCGTGGAAAGAGCGTCACCTACACCCTCGGCCCCCTCATCCACAATCCCCAGGCGGTCCGCATGCTCGAGAGCCGTAACGTCTACGTCTCCGAGTGCATCGACGAGAGCCTTGCCGGCAGGACGGTCGTGATCCGCGCCCACGGCATCCCCCTGGAAAAGCGGGAACTGCTGGATTCTTTCAAGGCCGACATCGTGGACGCCACCTGCCCCAAGGTCCTCCGCAGCGAACGCCTCCTGAGGAAATACCGTGACGACGGCTATGACATCGTCATCGTCGGCGACCGCGGCCACGCCGAGATCGACGCCCTCATGAGCTACACGGGCGGCCGTGGAACGGTGATCGAGTCTGTCGAGGAGGCCCGCGCCCTGCCCCGCAGGGACAAGGTCTGCGTCATCGCCCAGACCACCTTCAACCGCGAGGCATACGAGACCATCGCGGCGGAGGTCTGCGAGCGCGCAGGTGAGTGTGTGATCACCAAGACGGTCTGCCGGTCCACCGAGCGCAGGCAGGCGGATGTGCGCAAGCTCGCCCGCGAGACCGACGCCACCGTGGTGGTCGGCGGCAGGAACAGCGCCAACACGCGCCGTCTGGCCGAGATATCCCGTGAAAAGGGCCAGCCCACCTGGCACATCGAGGACCCGTCCGAGCTCGATTTCGAGGAACTGTCACGCTATGACGAGATCGGCATCACCGCGGGGGCGTCCACTCCCAACTGGGTCATCAAGCAGGTCTACGACGCCATCGCGGGCTACACGCCCGAAACGAAGCGATCACCCGGCTCGCTGCTCATGTCCATGGCCTTCTTCGCCATCGAGGGAAATTTCGTCATCTGCGCCGGGTCGGTCGCCCTCATCTTCGCCATGAGCGTGTTCGCCGGACGGGCGGGTCCCGCGTTTCTGGTCCTCATGCCGTTCTTCTACCTGTTTCCTCTCCACGCGGTCAACAAGTATCTCGAAATAAACTGGGAACAGCTCGCGAAATCGCGGCAGGTGGAGAAGTTCAGACGGTACTGGCGCTTCTTTCTCGGCATCGGGTTCGTGTTCTTCCTGGTCACGCTGGCGTTGGCGTGGCGGTTCGGCGGCCTCACCTTCGCCCTCACCGTGGTCTCCTATCTTCTCGGCCTGCTCTACAGCGTCCGGATCGTTCCCGACAGCTGGCGCATGCGTTTCAGGAGCCTGCGGGACATTCCCGGCTCGAAGGATGTCTTCATCGCCGTGGCCTGGACATTCGCGGTGGTGGTGCTTCCCCACATAGCCCTGGGCTATTTCCCCGGTCTCCAGGAGATGCTGATCGGGATGTTCGTGTTCGTCACCGTCTTCAGCCGCACCACCCTGCTCGCCATCGGGGGCATCCAGTCCGACAAGCTCATCGGCCAGGAGACCATCCCCGTTCTCATCGGCCGCCGCAAGACCGTGCGCCTGCTCCATGCCGCAAACATCGCCCTGTCAGCATCGATTTTGGGGCTCGCGCTTCCGGACTTCGTGCCGCGACGGTATCTCCTGCTGCTCGCGCCCGTGGGATACATGTTCTTCTGCATCGGGTTCCTGAGCCGCAAGAACAGGTTCTTCACCCTCTATCACCAGATGATGATCGACGCCGTCTTTTTCATCACGGGCCTCCTGGGAATCGCCGTGCTGGCGTGGCGCTGAACGGAGCGGCGGGTGAAAATCGGGGGCCGGACATTTTTTTTGATGAAATGCGGGCCGTGGTTGTGTAACTTGTAATCATACACCTTTGGAACGGCAGACGTGGTCTCCAATCAAGGAATCGGTCATGATCACCTCCTTCTTCCTGAAAAATTTCAAGAGTTTTCGTGAAGCGGAAATGCCCTTCGCTCCGCTGACCCTTCTCATCGGCGCCAACGCTTCAGGGAAAAGCAACGCACTCGAGGCTATCCGTCTGCTGTCGTGGTTGGCAAAGGGAAGCAGGCTGGAAGATATCGGAATGAGTATAAAAAGCGACACAGCCATTCGCGGATTTATTTGGGAACTATTTGGAAATAACGCGGCAATTGAGGTCGGATGCACGTTCGATATATTGGAAGACGGCTGGGATCGCCTCCAAGTGAAAATAGGTCTTTTTGAAGGTGACCTGATCATTGCGGGCGAGGAGGTAACCGGGCGTAACCACCTTGTTCCACTGTACATGATCGACGATCGACCACATCCCGGCAGCGATGAAATCAGCGTAATGTACAACAATTTCTCCAAGGGCGGAAATAAACCACATATTTCATGCTCGAACCGGCAGGCGGTCTTCTATCAACTGGAAACCCCCGGCCGTTTCAACAAACAGCACGAGAAATCACAGAGGATCATACCCCACGTTGCAAAAAAGATACGGGAAACGATCAGAAATATCTTGTTCCTCGATCCACAACCACATGCCATGAGGGGCTACCCAAATGCCTCGGAAACAACAATACAGGAGAATGGATCGAATCTTTCGGCAGTTCTTTATGCATTGTGCAATGATACCGACAACGGTAAGGGTAAGCTGCTCGATTTTGTCAGGTCCCTCCCCGAACAGGATATCATCGATATCAATTTTGCAACAAGCCCACGTCGTGAAGTTATGGTAAGACTTTGCGAATCTTTCGGCGGCGAATCGAAAATGATTGACGCGCCCCTGCTTTCCGACGGTACGCTTCGGGTGCTTGCGTTGGGAGCAGCCCTCCTGAGCGCCCGGCAGGGTTCAATCGTTGTCATCGAAGAGGTGGATAACGGCGTTCATCCGAGCCGGACCGATCAGCTTATCGAGAACATCCTCCGCATCGCACGGGATAGAAACCTCACCGTCCTTCTTACTTCCCACAACCCCGCTCTCTCCGACAGTCTGCCCGACGAGTTATTGGGTGACGTTCTCTACTGTTACCGGGACCCGAAGGAAGGTGACAGCAGGATAAAGCGACTGAGAGACTATGAACGGTATCCTGAACTCGTGGCGCAGGGAACATTGGGACGGCTTATGACTGACCGGATCATCGAGCGTCATCTCAAGGACACGAAGACACCCGAGGAAAGGAAGCATGCGGCGCTCACGTGGCTCGAGGAGTTGAAAAAAGAGGTTTCGGAGTGAGTGGGATATGCATCATCGACACGTCGATCTTTCTTGAGCTGATCGATGTTCCGGGGAAAGCCCGGAAAGCTGAAACGGTACGAGCCGAAATGGAACTGAAAATACGCGACGGCGAAGTTTTTTTCCTGCCGATGGCGACGATCCTCGAAACGGGAAAACATATTGCGCAAAACGGTAAAGGCAGTCAAAGAAGAAAATGCGCGGAGCGGTTTGTCCATGAAGTCATGAAAGCGTTGGATGGAGAATCGCCGTTCCAGCCAATCAACTCTCTTGAAGTGAAACAATTGCGAGGATGGCTCGATGATTTCCCTGATTACGCCATGAGGAAATATACACTGGCAGATGTATCAATTATTCATGATTACAATAGAATCTGCGCTTTGAATAGACGCACCGGAAGAACCGTTTACATCTGGTCTCTCGACGAGCATTTGAAAAGTTTTTCGACAACATCATAATGGTTTGTTTATCAGGAGGACCCTCCCCATGAAGCGTTTTCTCACCTTCGGTTGTGTCGCCGTTCTGATCTGCGCGGCAGCCTTTGCGGCCTGCGCCGCGAAGAACCAGGCCACGAGCGACGTTCCCCCCGGGTTTACACCCATCTTCGACGGGAAATCCCTGGACGGCTGGCGTAAGCTCACCGAGTACAGCGGCGATGACGGCAAATGGGAGGTCATCGACGGTGTGATCGCGGGCGACCAGTATCCCGAGGGGAAGGGCGGGCTTCTGGTGACGGAGAAGACGTATACCGACTATGAGGTCATCGCCGAGGTGAAGGCGGACTATCCCATCGATTCGGGCCTCTTTCTCAGGGTGCAGGGGAATGTCCTCTCCTACCAGGTCACCATCGACTACCGTCCCGACGGCGAGGTGGGGGCGATCTACAGCCCCGGAGGCGGCGGGTTCCTGGAGCACCAGCCCGAGGGTGAGAAGATATGGCGGAAGGGGGAATACAACACCGTCCGCGCCCGCATCGAGGACCAGCCCCCGCGTATCAGGGTGTGGATCAACGATCAGCCGGTCATGGACTACCGCGACACCCGTGTGGACGGGAAATACCGCGTCCCGGAATCCGGCTATTTCGGCATTCAGGTCCATCCGGGCGAGAGCTGGGGCAGGGGGAACAAGGTCTGGTTCCGCAGGATTCTGCTCAAGGAGCTGTAGTTTCCCGCCCGGAGGGAACAGCCGTAAGCGTCCGGACCTGCGCGGCGCCACACGGAACAGAGCACTTTCGAGGCGAACCACTCAAACATAAACGGGGACAGCATCGCATGAAGATCGATCTCACCGGCATGAATATTCTCGTCACCGGCGCGTCCAGCGGCATCGGGAGCGCCATCGCCCGTGCGCTCGGAAGCTCCGGGGCGCGCGTGGCCGTCCATTACAACAGCAACAAGGAAAGCGCCGAATCCATCGCGGCGGAGATCGGCAACGGTTCCATGGCGTTCCAGGCGGATCTGGGCGACCCGGAGGAATGTTTCCGGCTGTTCATCGATGTGCTGGCGCAGTTCGAGACCCTCGATGTGCTCGTCAACAACAGCGGCATCATCATCAATTCGCCCATGGACGCTTCCGCCGAGCAGTGGGTCGAGGACTGGGACCAGACCATGGCGGTCAATCTCACGGCGTCGGGCATCCTCTGCCGCGCGGCGGTCAATCATTTCACCGACCGCGGGGGCGGACGGATCATCAACATCGCATCGCGCGCGGCCTTCCGCGGCGACACCCCCGATTATCTGGCCTATGCGGCGTCCAAGGGCGGCATGGTTGCAATGAGCCGTTCCATAGCCCGGGCATTCGGCAAGGACGGTGTAACGTCCTTCGTGGTGGCCCCCGGTTTCGTACGCACGGGCATGGCGCGTCAGTTCATCGACCAATACGGCGAGGCGATCGTGGTGGACGATCTGGCGCTGGACCGCCTGACCGAGCCCGGCGATGTGGCTCCGACCGTGGTTTTTCTCGCCAGCGGTCACATGGACCACGCCACCGGCTGCACCATCGACATCAACGCGGGCAGCTATGTACGCTGAACGCACCGGCGCCCGGCATGAAGCGGACATCAACCGAGAGGACGGCGGCATGACACAGGCACCACGAGGAACAGGTCACGACACCCGGCGTCGCCCGGAAAGGCGCATGTATGCATTGCTTGCGGCGGCCGTTCTCGCCCTCATCGTCACGGGCTGTTTCGACTACCGTGAGGAGATCTGGCTCAACAAGGACCTCTCCGGCCGTATCAAAATGCACTTCGTGGTGCCCGAATTCTTCGTCACCATGTCCGAGCAGGCTGGCCGTACGGACACCATCTTTTCCGCCGAGGGCATACGCAACCGCTTCGGCGCCGTGCCCGGCATCACAGTCGTATCGGCCGAATCGGACACATCGGACGCCAACCGCGTCATCGACTTCGAGCTGGAATTCGACTCGCTGGAGGCGTTCGAGCGCATATCCAACGCCAAGAAGGAAACGAACTTCCTCGGCGAGATCACCATCAACAGAACCGAGAAGGGCAATGTCTCCTTCTCACGCACCATCTCTCTGGCCGACAGCCTGATGCAGTCGGTCACCATGTATGACGAGATGCTCAACAAGCGGTTCTGGGTGACCCGCATACACTTCCCCGGCCACGTCCTCTCAACCAACGCCCCCGACAGCAATGTTGATCCCGAGACCGGCAACACCGTCACCTGGGCCTATTCCATCGCCGTGCTCACCAAGGGGCACCGTACGATGTACGCCGTTTATTCCGCCCCGTCTCCGCGTCGCTATATCTATATGGGACTCTCCGCGCTGGTCTTCTTCGCCGTATTCGCCGCCCTCTACAAGGCCCTCGGCCCCGTGGGAGCGCCGCCGGTGAGGAAGGGGACGCCGCCCGAACGAACCGGGTGACGCGTAGATTGCCGTGAGGGTGTGTCTTTTAATAAATTATCAGAACTCATCCCCCGGCCCCTTCTCTTAAGTCTTTAAGAGAAGGGGAGATGCATGCCCGGAAGTCTTCCCCGGCACGGTTCCCCCTCTTTCGCGGCGGGAGAGGGGGTGACCCGGAGGGTCGGGGGTGAGTGTTCAGGTCTGCCTTTTGACAGCCTCCCTGCAAAGAGACCCACGTTCGTTTTATGGTTTTTTCGCCGCCCGCGAAACGTTATATTGTACAATTGCCATGTAAGGGACACAACGTAACGTACCCAATAGCACGAACGGAGGCATTTCAATGAGCGAACTTGCTGTTTTCGGAGGACGGTCCTTCGTCAGCGAACCCTGGCCGGCCTGGCCCTTCGCCGGGAAACGCGAACGTGAACTTCTCGAGGAGGTGCTTGCCGGCGACATGTGGGGCGGCACCGGTCTGGGACCGAAGATCACCGCCCTCAACAAGCAGTTCGCGGAATACTGCGACACGAAGCACGGCGCGGCGGTGAACAACGGCACCGTATCCATGGAGCTCTGTCTTCAGGCGTGGGGCGTGGGTCCCGGTGACGAGGTGGTGGTTCCGGCCTTCACCTTCATGGCCACCTCAATCGCTGCGCACCGCGTGGGCGCGACCGTGGTCTATGCCGACGTGGACCCCCTGACGACCAATCTCGATCCCGCGAGCTTCGAGGCGGCGGTCACCGACAGGACAAAGGCGGTGATCCCCGTGCATCTCGCCGGTCATCCCTGCGACATGGACCCCATCATGGAGATCGCCGAAAAGCACGGCATCAAGGTTCTCGAGGACGCCGCCCAGGCCCACGGCGCCACATACAAGGGCAGGAAGACCGGCTCCCTCGGCCATGCCGGTTCCTTCAGCTTCCAGCAGTCGAAGAACATGCAGAGCGGCGAAGGCGGCATCCTGGTGTCGAACGACGGTGATCTCATCGATCTCATCCACTACAGCCTGGGCAAGTTCGGCCGCGGCATCCGGGAGAAATATGCCGGCCACATCCACTATCGTTTCGGATTCAACGCCTGCTACACAGAGCTCCAGGCGGCCCTGGCGCTGGCCCAGCTCGAACGTCTGGAGGAGCAGACGGTCAAGCGCGCCGAGAACGCCAGGGTCCTCTACAAGGCTCTGGAGGGCGTGGAGGGCATCGAGCCTCTGGTCTGGCAGCCCTACTGCACCCGTCACGGCCACCATCTCTTCCTCATGCGCATGCGGAGCGCGGCCTTCGAGGGCGTGACACGCGAGCAGTTCCTTGCGGCCATGAACGCCGAGGGCGTGCCGTGCTCATCCCTCTATCCCATGCCGCTGTACGAGCAGCCGCTGTACGCGGAGGAGAAGGATATTTCCATGCGGCGCCTGGACTGCCCGGTGTCCGTGGAGGTGACGAAGGACGCCATGTTCTTCGAACAGAATCTCCTCCTCGCCGACACAGGACGAGTGGAGCGTATCGCGGACGCGGTGAAGAAGGTCCGCGAGTGCGCCGGCGGGCTGCGCGATCTCGAGGTGGACTACAGGCAGTTCATGGGATCGGCCGTTCTCAGAAAGGCGCAGCAGAACGCCTGATGATGTTTCCTGCGCTTCCGTGACATCCGGCTCAGGGGAAGACAGTGATTGCAAACCGTGACATCCGGCTCGGACGCTTGGACATGCGTTCGGCCCGGACATTTCTCCTGTTCATGCTCCGCGTGGGCGTGGGCTGGCATTTTCTCTACGAGGGTCTGGTCAAGCTGCTCGATCCCCGGTGGACTGCGGCCGGCTATCTCATGGAGTCCCGGTGGATATTCTCCGGTCTGTTCCGGTGGATGGCCGGGACGCCCCCGGTGCTCGCGGCGGTGGATTTTCTCAACATCTGGGGGCTGATCCTGATCGGGCTTGGACTGTTCTTCGGGTTCATGACCCGGTGGGCGGCGCTTTCGGGGGCGGCGCTGCTGTTTCTCTACTACATCGCCATCCCGCCCCTGCCCTCCCTCTTCGACACCGCCAACACCGAGGGAAGCTACATCATCGTCAACAAGAACCTCGTGGAGCTACTCGCTCTTGCGGTCATCGCCGCCTTCCCGTCCAGCGGCGATCTCGGCATCGACCGGCTCCTGGCGAGGCGTCCGTCGAAAACGCGTATCTCCGGAGATGAACAGCCGGCATACGATCCCCTCGATCCGCCCGAGCACGACCGGAGCGCACGGACCGGCAGGCGCGACATCCTCAAGGCCTTCGCCGCAGTGCCGGTGTTCGGGGCCTTCGTGGCGGGCGTGGTGCGCCGTCACGGCTGGAAGAGCCTGGAGGAGCGGCGGCTCCTGGAGATGGTCGGAGGCGATGTCAACGCGGTCACCAGCGCCACCATGAAGTCCATCAATTACGCCTCTCTCAAGGACCTGAGGGGGACCCTGCCCAAGGGCCGCATCGGGAACGTGGACATGGGACGGCTCATCTGCGGGGGGAACCTGATCAGCGGCTTCGCCCACGCCCGGGACCTCGTCTATGTCTCCCCTTTCGTCAAGCGCTATTTCACCGACGAGAAGGTCATGGAGACCCTCCGGGTCTGCGAGGCCTGCGGCATCGACACTGCCATCCTGCGCACCGACATCAACACCATCCGCGTGCTCAACAAGTACCGCCGCCGCGGGGGAACAATCCAGTGGCTGGCCCAGGTCTATCCCAGTGTGGACGATCCCCTGACCAACGTGAAGATCGCCCTCGACAACGGCGCCGTGGGGGCCTTCATCCAGGGCAATATCGCCGACCGCATGATACGCGAGAGCCGTATCGACCTCGTGGAGAGCGTGGTGACCTTCATCAGGGACCGCGGGAAGATCGCCGGTGTCGCCGGGCATTCCCTCGCCGTGCCGGCCACGGTTGAATCGCGGGGGATCGACGTGGATTTCTACATGAAGACCCTCCATTCCCGGAACTACTGGTCCTTCCAGACGGGCGGGAACCCCGTGCCGGTGATCGACAACGCCCTGGACAACTACTGGTGCGTCAATCCCGAGGAGACGGCCGAGTTCATGAAGGGCGTGGTCAAGCCCTGGATCGCCTACAAGGTCCTCGCCGCCGGGGCGGTCAGGCCGGAGGACGGCTTCCGGTACGCCTTCGGGCAGGGGGCCGATTTCGCCTGCGTGGGGATGTTCGATTTCCAGATCATCGAGGACACGAACATCGCGACGGCGGTGCTGGCCGGCGGGCTGGACCGGAAACGGCCCTGGATGGCGTGAGCGGGGCGCGCGTCGCCGAAAGATCGCCCGGAGCCGACATCGATTATATAACCCCTCCGCCACTGTCGCGGCGCCTCCCCTGACAGGGGAGGAAAGTACTGCCAGCACCGGCGGCGCATGGGTCCCCCTGTGAGCTTGCTATATTCCAGTAAGCCTTGCGAGGGAAAGAAAAAGGCTATAC
>CAYNWJ010000110.1:0-10689 GCA_964400815.1 uncultured bacterium | reverse complement strand
CGGGAGCCGCCATTTCGAACAGACGGTACATGTCTATGAGCAGGGTGATCTTTTCATCTATCACCGCGGAGCCGAAGAGCCCCGGCGCCATCATGGTCGATGTGTCCAGATCCACCCGCGCCGTCACCGTATCGAGAACATTGTCGATCACGATGCCCATGGGAAACTTGACAAGTTTCGGAATGAGAATGCCGATCTTTTCTGTCTCGTCCCGCATCGGCCTGTTCACGGGCAGATAGTCCTCGAGGAAAATGAGTTGAATGTTTTCTCCCTGATACTGGAGGAACTGCCTGTCACGGATCTTCTCGATCTTGGAGACCGGAACTCGCTCGATGCGTGTGATGAGCTCCAGGGGCAGGGCGAAGCGTTCCTCGGTGTTGATGTCGAACAACAGGAAGGTCTGCATCTCGTCTTCGGACGCAATCTCCTCCACATCCGGGCGGCGCTCGTCGAGCTTGTCGCCGAGATCCTTGATGGACGATTTTTCGATGATCCCGCCCACGTCCAGAATGAGGGCCACCTTGCCGTTGCCCATGATGGTGGCGCCGCTGAAACATCTCATTTTTTTCAGATATTGCGGGAGCGGCTTCACCACGATCTCCTCCATGTTCTCCACGCCGTCCACGATGAGCCCTAATCGTGACGGCCCGTTCTTGAGAACGAGAATACGAAGAGGATCGTTGCCGTTTCCCCCGCGATTGAAGAGATTGACCTTCTCCGAGCCCTCCATGAGCGCGTTCTTCAGGCTGATGAGGGGCAGGAGCTTGTCCCTGAGCCTCAGGACCTGGGCATTCTGGACCTTGTCGATGCGCTCGTGTATTTCCTCGGGCTTTATGCGCACCATCTCGTCGATATTGACCTCGGGCAGGATGAAAATCTGATCGAGGGACTTGATGACCAGGCCGCTCACGATTGCAAGTGTGAGGGGCAGAACAAGCTTGATCGTTGTCCCCTCTCCCTGGACGGACTCGATCTCCAGGGTGCCGCCGAGGTGTTCGATATTCGTGATGACCACATCCATGCCCACACCGCGGCCGCTGACAGAGGAGACCTGTTCGGCTGTGGAAAATCCGGGACGCGTGATCATCTTGACCAGGTCCCGCTCGCTCATCGTCTCGAGCTCGTCCTGGGTGATCAAACCCTTTTCCACGGCTTTCCTGCCGACACGTTCGGTATTCACACCCTTGCCGTTATCGACAACGTCGAGATGCACCTGGCCGCCCTCGTGATAAGCCTTGAGAATGATCTTGCCCTGACGCGGCTTGCCATTCTTCTCACGCTCCTCGGGGGTCTCGATGCCATGGTCCGCCGAATTCCTGATGATATGGGTGAGCGGATCGGAAAGGGCTTCGATGATCGATTTGTCGAGCTCGACATCCTCTCCATAGGTTTCGAGGGTGATTTCCTTGTTCAGGTTTTTGGAAAGGTCGCGGACCACCCTGTGGAACTTTCCGAAAATCACGGAAACGGGCTGCATGCGGAGCTGCATGATCTTTTCCTGCATCTCGGTCGTCACACGACTCACATGCTGGAGGACCGTATTGAGTCCGGGCGCCTCCCTGATCAGCGGCTGCGATATTTCCATCAGCTGGTTGCGGCCGAGCACCAGTTCCCCTGCCAGATTGACGAGATCGTTCAGAAGATTGACACCGACCCTGAGCTTCTCCTCCGCCTGTATCTGACGTCCGGCGGCGGACTTGGCCGGGGACTTGTCGCCCTTTGCCTCCTTCACCGCGGGCTTTTCGAGGCTTTTTGCCGGTTCTTCCTTTTCTTCGGGGGCCGCCTCAACGAGCTCCTCGATGGTTTCACTCTGATCCGTTTCGACGGTTTCCGCCGATTCTTCAGCTGCACGATCTTCCTGATCATCATGACCCATACCATCGACGACCGACTGGTCATCCTTTTTCTCGCCGGACACTGTTTTCGCAACGAGTTTTTCACCGTCCGCGCTGAACTCGTCGAGATCGAACGCGGTGATTCTGTCCTCGGCGACCTCGAGCCCCACGGGCACAAGGTCGGGGTCCAGAACGGTCGAGAAAATGAAATTGAAGGCGAGATCGTTGTCAAGGCTGTCTTCGAGACCGGTGACACTGGATATGTCCAGAAAGGAATCCACGAAGGTGCCGAGGGATTCGATGCTGTTGATGTAGTCGTAGGGCGTCCTGCCCTTGCCTTCCAGGTCCTTCTTCAGGTTGATCCTGACGGAATAGAGGAATTTCCCGCTCTTGATCAGGCTTTTTATCTCCTCCTCGTCGATATCGAAGGAAAGCCGGGCCTCTCCGGCCTTCGTCTCGTCCTTCTTCTCCTTTACGGAGACCTTCTGCGGAGGGGCGTCACTGGTAACTTTGGCATACAGCTCCTTGAGCGTGGACATTTCCTTTTCGATATCGAAATCCTCGCTCGCGGTGACATCCTCCACCATGGCATGAAGCGCGTCCACACCGGAGAGAAGCGCGTCCGTGAGTTCGGGAGTGACCGTAATCTTGCCGTCCCTGAGAAGTGACAGGAGGTTTTCCATGATGTGGCTGAGCTCGCCGATATTCTGAAGGCCGAAAAATCCCGATGCTCCCTTGATGCTGTGTATGCTGCGGAAAATCCTGTTGAGCACCTCGGCATCGACATTGTCCCCGCCCTGTTCGAGCTCGAGCAGGTCGGGTTCTATGGTCTGCAGATGCTGTTGCGACTCCTCCACAAAGCTTACAAGCAGTCCGTCTTCATCAATCATTGTTATCACCTTCTATTGTGAGAATCGACGGGAACCTGAAGAAATTTGCGATTTTCATGAATTTTTCGCCGGCATTCACGATCTTCAGGGTTTTTCCATTGGAAGTGACTTCCTTGTACAACCCGATGATGAGATTGACACCGAGGGAATCGATGACCTTGACCCCGCCGGCATCGAGCGTCACCATCGACTCATCGGGATGCTCTTTCAACTTGGACAGGAAAAAGTTGCGAACCTCCTCAATTCTGCTTGCCACAAGATCGGCTTCCGGCACCAGAAAGAGAGTGTCGTTCTCGGCATACGCTTTCATGTAGATCCTCCCTGGGTATCTCCGTTTTTATACCTGAATGATAATATGACCGTTCCGCCTTCGACCGTGATCCGCTCCGCAAATGAATTCATCAGGGGAAGCCCCCGGCGCCCGACCTGCATGCCGTCCCCGTTCTTCACCGCCCTGAGCTTCTCCCTGATATCGAACCCCATGCCCTCATCAGAAATTTCGATGCGAAGTTCCTCGTCTTTTCGGTAAATATCAAGATCTATCCAAGCGTCATCCCGTCCCGCATTGCCGTGCTCGACAGCATTGAGAAGCGCTTCCCTTACAGACAGAAGAAAAAAATCCCGATCCACACCGGAAGGCAGATCGTCCGTCCCTATCACACCGGCAAGCCATTCGCTCGCCTCGTTCACACCGTCATACGTCGATCGCACGCTCATCCTCTCCTCACCACCGGCCTCCCTTCCCACGCCTTCCAGGCCCACGATCACGATGTCATCCTCCTGATCGGACCGGGAAAGTATGCTGCCGAGCACTTTACGGGTAAATCCCTGAAACTCGGGATCGCTGTCCCGTTCCAGATGTTCCTCCAGACAGCGGACCATGACATCGCGCTCCACTCCGTCGGAATGGAAAAACAGGTGCTCCCCCTCGCGGAGTTCGATCGTTTCATGAACATACAGATCGTTCCTCGTGAGCATGCCGAGGCACATGCCGCCGCCTTCCAGCGTCACGATGTCCCGTTTGCCGTCGCCTTCCGGCCGGACGAGAAGGCCGCCCGGATTCCCGGCCGAGCAAATATCCACCCTGCCGCGCCTCTGGTCCCACAGAAGCGCCGTGACACAGACATGGTAGGTCGCAGCCTTCAATTTGAGAATCTCCCGGTTGATGATGCGCACCAGTTCCGAAGGCTCGTGCACCGAGTCCCAAATGGAGCTGATGATCCCGAGGAAAATGGCGCTGATATAGGAGCTTCGGACATCATGGCCGGCCACATCGGCGATGATCACGCCATACCGTCCGGCCCTGTTGAACCGTCTCTGAAGAACGATGTCTCCGCCGGCGTCATGCAGGGTCGAGGTTGTTATGTCGATGCAGGAGCATTTCTCGTCATATCCGTACCGGTACAACTGGGCCTGTGACTGCCGGACCTGGCGCGCGGTCTGCTCGTCGCTGGAGCGGAGAAGGTGTCGTTCGCGCTCGTACAGGGCGCTTTCCATGATCCCGGGGATGGAATGCTCGAATGACGCCTCGGTGACGATGCCATGCGCGCCCTGCCGCACAGCCAGCTGGAATGTGTCGGAATCATATTTACCGGTATAGAGAAAGATCAGGGTGTCTGGATGCCGCCGCTTCATCATGGTGGACAGACCGAGACCGTCGATGCCGGAAGTGAAAATGTTGCTCACCACGATATCAATCGTGACGCCGCTTTGAAGAAGATCGAGCGCACCGCTTCCCGTTTCGGTGCGTATCACCTCCAGATCGTGATACTCGAGTATGCCCTTGATCCACTCGGCCTTGCCGTCGTCCTCCTCCACGACCAAAACTTTTTTTCCGGCCAGGCGTGAGGAGATTCCAGCCTCTTCGCCAGATCTCGCATCGTCATTGTGCCGGGCGTTTTTTTCGTCGGTGCGTTCGTGCTTCAGGATGGTCTTCCACAGCTCTTTCAGATCGATGGGCTTTGGAACGAAACCGTTGCTTCCCGCCTTCAGGCAGCGCTCGCGATCCTGTTTCATGCTGAGCGATGACTGGACGATGATCGGCGTATCGATGCCCATCTGCCTGATGCGCTGGACCGTTTCGAAACCATCCATTCCCGGCATAAGCAGATCCATCAGAATGAAATGATACGACGCAGCCTTCAGCTTCTCCAAGGCCTCCGCACCATTCGAAGCCTCCTCGACGTTGTATCCCTTGGCCGTCAGGAAGTTCGTGAGAAGGTCGCGATGTATCGGATTGTCTTCGACCACGAGAAACGGCAATGTGGAACGCTCGGCCATCGTAATGAATTCCCAATGATCATGTTCGTATTTATTTTCAATCTTTAATATATAATATGCAAAATATAATGCTATACAAGAACTTATTTCACTCCGTGCCGCCAGCCGACCGCCCTGTGCCGGATTCCCCGCAGCCCGGATCGGTCGTCCTTCTGATCTCGAACAATTCCTGCATGAAATCCTCGAAATTCACCGATTTGTGGTAAAAGGAATATGCGCCGGACCTGACCGCGCTTTCCATTTTTTCATCGTCATCGAACGCGGTGAGAATGATGACGCGGGCGCAATCGTCAATCGACCGTATCTCTCTCAAAACATCGAGGCCGTTCATTCCGGGCATTTTCAGATCGGTGACGACGACATCGTAGATTTTATCTCTGTATCGCTTGACCGCTTCCACGGGATCGCTGAACGTATCGTTTTCAATACCGTTTATCCTCAACGCCTTGCTGATGCCTTTCAGGAAATCCACATCGTCATCGATCAGGAGCACATTCATCTATCGCCTCGCAGCGTCTATGGGGTATCAAGAGAAAACACAAGGGAACAATGTTCTGAATTATACTGAAGCATAAATAATGCCAAACACGAACCGGAACCGGACAATTCAGTTATCCATATAAATTACATATATTTATTATTTTATGCGCGAGACGGGAAACCGGGCCGGATATGACCCGGTGGCCCACATGCGGCGGGCCGGATATGCATAGCGGACAGACTGGTGAAAAAACGGCGTCACGAAATACCGTGTTTCTTCAGTCTGCGTTTGAAAGTGCTGAGGGGAAGACCGAAATAGTCTGCAGTCCTGGTCTTGTTCCCGTCATGAAAAGCGAGCCCCTTTTTGATGACCGCAGCTTCTGCTTCCATGAGGTCGAAACCCGCCGGATCGAGTTCGATTGTAACCTCCATCGAGTCCGAACCGCTGCCAGGAGCTGCTGTGTGCGGCTTTTCGAGAAAGGCGAGATGCCGCGGCTCGACTTCGACACCATCGAACAGAAGCAACACCCGCTCGATGGCGTTCTCGAGCTCACGGATGTTGCCTGGCCAGGAGTGGGATTCCAGAACAGCCAGCGCATCGCGTGTGATATATTTGAAATTCCGTTTCTTGCGCCCGGCGAATGCTTCCAGGAACATCTGGGCGAGGGGGCCGATTTCCTCCGGGCGTTCTCGGAGAGGCGGCAGGTGGATTCTTCCGGTGTTGAGACGATAGAACAGGTCACGCCGGAATGCGCCCTGCCTTGTCATATCGTCGAGATTTCTGTTCGTGGCGCAGATAATCCGAACGTCAAGGGAGATTTTTCTGAGGCCGCCCACACGGTATATTTCGCGCTCCTGAATCGCACGAAGGAGCTTCGGCTGAAGATCGGCGGGAAGATCACCGACCTCGTCGAGGAAGAGGGTGCCGCCTTCCGCGAGTTCGAGCTTGCCCATCATGCCCTCGCTCCTGGAGCCCGAATAGGCGCCGCCCTCATACCCGAAGAGCTCGCTTTCGAAAAGCTGCGGGGAAAGTGCGGAACAATTGATCGACACGAAAGGCGCGGTGACGCTTCCGTCGCCATAATGGACCAGGCGGGCGATGATCTCCTTGCCTGTTCCGGTCTCGCCGTCGATCAGCACCGGCACATCGCGGTCCTCGTGGAATGTTCCGGCCAGGCCTACAATATCGCGCATTGCACCGGAAAACACACCGACCCGCCCGACACCGACCACTTCGGCATAGGCGTGCCTGATGCGCTCGAGGGTGGAGACCGTTTCCTTCGTCGCCTGTTCGAGCTTTTCCTCGAAACGGTCCCTGAAGGCGCTGTTCTCCTCGAGCAGATTCTGGTGCTCGGCGACCCGTTCGACCAGCGCGGCCAGTTCCTCGATTTCGGGAGGTTTTTCCAGATAATCATAGGCTCCTGCGCGCAGGGATTCCACCGCGGTTGACAGTTCGCTGTGGGCGGTTATCATCACCACATCGGCCCGCGCGCCCCGGGGATGCTTCTTGATGCGTCTGAGCACTTCGACACCGTTCATTTTCGGCAATCTGATATCGAGGAAAACCAGGGGAAAAGGCTGTGCATCATAGATGGCGAGCGCCTCGACCGGATCGTGGCGGACGGTGACCTCATGACCCATGTGATTTTTGAGAAACATGGAAAAGGCGCGTCCGATCTGCTCATCATCATCGACAACAAGAATACGCATCGATCATTCCGCCTGACGGTGCCGCGGGAAAAGCATGCTGACATTCGCCCCGCGAGCGTCGTTGTTCATGATATCGAGCATGCCGTCATGCTCTTCTACGAAGTATTTGACGATGGAAAGACCGAGGCCCATGCCGCTGTCCTGGGCGCCCGTGGTGAAAAACGGATCGAGCAGACGGTCAACAGCCTCGGGAAGCCCCGGGCCGTTGTCAATCACCTCGAGCCTCACCCCGTTATCGGTATTCTTCGTGCTCACGATGATCGTCTTGTCCTCCGCTTCGATTGCATCCAGCGCGTGCATGGCATTGACCACGAGGTTGATGACGACCTGTTCGATGTGAAGCTGATTCCCGAAAATTAAGGTTCCATCCGCGTCCAGGTCACGATCGATGCTGACACCATGCAGGAACAATTGACGGTCAAGGAGGGAAAGGGCATGTTCAACCGCATCGTTCAGATCGAACAGATCCTTTTCCGCCCTGTCACTGGATTTCCAGAACGCCCGCATGTGCTTGATGATCTCGTCAATGCGCCTGACACTGTCGGAAATGTCCCTGAGACTCTCGATAACCATTTCCGGGACAACGCCCCTGTTGTTCTTTTCCCAGTAGAGAAGGCCATCCACGTGAAATTTGATGGCTGTCAGGGGCTGATTGATTTCGTGGTTGATCCCCGCGGTCATGACCCCGATGGAGGCGAGGCGCGACGAACGCTCGACGATCTTGACACCCTCGGCGAACTCCTTCTCCGCTTCCTTGCGCCCGGTGACATCGAAGGCGTATTCGATGAACTGCGACACGCCTCCTGACTCATCATGGATCGGATGGCCGTGAACCTCGAAATACCGGACGCCGTCCTGATCGTGAATCACATGCTCGACCACCGCCGCCTCCCCCGTTTCCCGCGCGAGGGACAGGGGACAGGGAGACTCCGATCCCTCGCATGGTTCGTTCCTGCCGAAAATCAGTTCATGGCATGTCCTCCCGCCGTACGGACCGGAAACACCACACGCGGAATTGGCGAGGATCACTGAATAGTCGGAGGCATCCACAACATAGAAGGGATGGGCGAGGGAATTGACGATGTTGTGCAGGAATGCGTTTCTGCTCCGAATTTCGGCTTCCGCACGTTTCCGCTGCTCGACCTCGTTCCTGAGATCCTCGTTGGTGCGCGTGAGCTCCGCCGTTCTTTCGCGGACACGTAACTCGAGCTCGTCACGGGCCTTTTGGAGCGCCCGCTCCGAGGCCTTCCGTTCGGAAATATTGCGGATGATGAAGGTGAGATACTGCTCTCCACTTCCTTCCCATGATGAAAACGTCATTTCCGCGGGAAACACCGAACCGTCCGCACGGGCCATTTCAAGTTCCACGGTTTCGGAAAGCTCCCGCGAATCGTCACCGAAGGAAGCATGGCCGGGCAGGAGAAAGTGCGCTGAAGCATCGTCGCCGGCCAGGAGGTCGGAAAAGGGCCGTAAAAGGACCTCGTCGCTTTCATATCCGAACATATGCGAAGCGCCGTCGTTCCAGGAGATGACATTGAAAAGACTGTCGGTGGTGACGATGGCGTCAAGCGCCGTAAGGGTGACCGACCTGAACTGCTGCCCGCTCCTTTCAAGGGCTTCCATGGTCCTGCTGTTCATGAGGGCGATGGCCGCCAGGTCGGCGAAGGCGGAAGCCACTGTGCAGTCATTCCCGTCGAAACCGCCGTCCTTGTTGGCCAGCCCGACCAGCCCCGCGGGCCTGCCGTCGATGATGATGGGCGCAAAAAGCACATTCTCGAGCCGCACATGTCCCTCGGGCATGAAACGCATCCAGTCGCTGTCGATGAAGCCATTGTCATAGACCGGACGGTTTTCCATGTATGCCGTTTCCCGCAATCCGCGCACCGGCATGGGCAGCTTGGGATCGACAGTACACTCGAGTCCGCCCGCATCCAGGAACAGCACGTCGTTCGTGTTCCCGTCACGGCTCAGCAGGGCGATATACCCCGACTGCGCCCCGATGGCTCGCTTGCAGGCGTTGAAGAGCGACTGCGCGATATCCTCGAAAGATCGTTTGGAAAGGACCGCGCGGCAGCTTTCGATGATTCGCGGCAACGGCACTGTGGAAGCCGCATCCGCGGAAGATTCCAGTTCGGCCACGCGCGCATGGAGACGGTCGATTTCGGCGCGGAGATGTGATTCTGTGTCAAATGTCATTCGATCTTCATTCTGCATGACAGCCGTCAATGGTCATGATTCGAATATGCAATCGCTCCATGGTAGATTTCCATCGGAAAATCAAGCACGGATGCGGCGCCATTTCATGGTCGTATTCAATTATACTATATGAATTGCATCATTTCAAGTCAATGTCTTGATGCGACAATGTCTCATGCAGGATTTTCAGGATCGGATGGATCAAATAAAATCCGGGTATCAAGTTCGTTATGCAACACATGATTCGGCTGTTCTCTGCAAAGCCCCCTTCCGTCGCTTCGCGCCACCTTCCCCCGAAGCGGGAGAAGGAAAAGCACCACGGAACGGGCTCCCTCTCTCCCTTCTGGGGAAGAGGGGATATCGGGAGAGGGGGCCGTTCAACGTATATGGATGCTGACTTTGCTGGATAACCGGCAAAAAAAAGACCCGGGAGTGCTGTTCTCCCGGGCCTGAATCCCGCATGCTGAAGAAATGTAATCGCCTAGAAGGTCTGGGTGCTCGTGAACGTCTGACCGTTCGAGGTGGTGGTCGTGGTGACGGAATAGGTGGACGCGCCGGTGGTGGCGTTCATGGTGATTTCGCTCGTGTAGGTCTGCGTCCCCTGGTATGCGCCGTTGAAACGGATATCACCGGTGATCTTGATGTTGTAGACCATGTCGGTGTAGTTGTAATTGCCCACATACTTGAGCGAGCCGCCGAGCCAGATTTCACCGTCATCCGAAAAATCGAAGAAGGTGCAGGTGAAATTGTAATCGACCGAGGACGGTGACTGACCGCTCATCTTCGTGGTCATGGTCCCGTTCACGGTGGCCTTGCCGCCGGCCCTGCCCTCGACCTCGCCGTTCAGCTTCTGGCTGTAGTCGATGGCCGCCTTGCCGACCTGTACGGTCTGGAGGGCCCTGCCGAAAACATCCCAGGACGTCTGGTTGATTTCAGAGGTTACCTGCTCGATGTTGTCTTCCGTGACCGGGGCGTTCTTCGCATCGGTCCGCTCTGTCAGCTCACCGGCAGTCGATCCACCGCCACCGCCTGTGGGATTGTTGTCGTCCTTGTCATCGTCGTCGTCACTGCACCCGACCACAAGCATCATGGACACGAGCAGAACGAGCATCAATGCCAGAACTTTTTTCATGATAACTCCTCCCATAAAAATATTAATGAAATGTTCGCACGTTCCTCCGAAACTAATGTATCAACTTGCACAGGAATAGTCAATAGCAACAATTAGCTATTTGACGCAACCCCCCGTTTTTGGGCTGAAATAAATAATTCGAAATTTTTCAGTTTCTGAACCGGGA
>CAYNWJ010000109.1:8252-10703 GCA_964400815.1 uncultured bacterium | reverse complement strand
TACCGTGTGCGGTCGATTGCGGTCATGACCCGCGATACCGTGGTGAAGGCGGGCGCGGAGCTGACGTTCTCCGCTGTAATCGAGGCGCATGAAACCGGAAGTGATCTGCGCCGGCATGTTTTTGCCGTCACGGTTCGTGATGCCGAAGGAACGGAACTTTCATGGCACACCGCCGCCTTCGCGGCTGTCGATGGAAAACTTGACGCCGTCATTCCCATCGCCCGGAACGCACGGCCCGGCCGCTGGACGCTGGTGGTCCGCGATGTGGCGACGGGCAAGCACGCGGAGCGGCGCTTCATGGTGATGAATCCCGGCTCGATGATTCCGGGGTCTCCGTGAGGACGGGGCCGAGGGTGTTAAATAATGGAATATAATACCATATACTATTTTCATCTTTTCGCCGCGGGAGTCTTCGGGCTGGCGATCGGTTCATTCACCAATGTCATCATCCACCGGCTGCCGCGCAGGGAGTCGATAGCCTTTCCCGGTTCCCACTGTCCCTCGTGCGGCTCGCCCGTCCGCTTCCATGACAATATTCCTGTCGTGAGTTACCTCCTGCTCCGGGGGAAGTGCCGTTCCTGCGGGACGGGGATTTCACCGCGCTATCCCGCCGTCGAGCTCGGTGTGGCGCTGATGACCGTGCGCCTCTTCCAGATGCACGGCGCATCGCCCGAGTTCGCGGGATATCTTTTTTACGGTGTGATACTGGTTGCCACTGCGCTCATCGATTTCGACCACATGATCATACCGAACCGGCTCACCTATCCGGGGATGGGCATCGGAGTCCTTTATTCCTTTCTTAATGGAAGTTCCGGGATATGGCGATCACTCCTCGGTGTCGCGGCGGGGCTGAGCATTCTCGGCTTCATGGCCCTTCTGGGATATCTGTTCTACCGGCGTGAGAGCGTGGGAATGGGTGATTTCAAACTTGTGGTGGTCATCGGGCTGTTTGCCGGTCCCATGTGGACATTGGTTTCACTGGCTCTCGCCGTGCTCGTCGGGGGAACGATCGGCGCCGTCCAGCTCGCCGTCAAAGGCCGCAAGGCCGCCGGGGAAGTGCCTTTCGGGCCGTATATTTCACTCGGGGCGCTCTGTACGCTTTTTTTGCAGCCGCAGCTGCTTTTTTTGGTTGAACAGTATCTGGACTTGTTGTAACATTCAGGAAAGCGTCGTGGCAGGGATGTTTTCCAGAGCGGTGCAATCTGACCGTATCATGTTCGAACGCGCGGGAGCTGTTTCCCCCCTGCGCATGTGCGGAGTTCAGGAGAAACACCGGCCTGTTATATCAATATTATAAGGAGGGGCGCCGTGGCGAAAATAGACAAACTTTTTCATCTGATGGTCGAACGCAAGGGTTCCGACCTCCATGTCAGTGTCGGCGCACCGCCGATCATCAGGATTTCTGGCGATCTGACCCGCATGTCGCCAAACAACCTTCCCCCGGAAGACACGAAAAAACTGCTCTATGAGATCATGAGCCCCTACCAGCAGAAGAAGTACGAGGAGGAGAAGGAGATTGACTTCGCCTATTCCGTTCCCGGTCTGGCCCGTTTCAGGGCGAACATATTCACCCAGAACCGGGGGATAGCCGGGGTGTTTCGTGTCATTCCGGAAAAGATTCTCACCATAGAAGAGCTCAACAGCCCGCCCCAGCTGCTCAATTTCGCGAAACTGCATAAGGGCCTGGTTCTGTGCACCGGTCCCACGGGCAGCGGCAAATCGACGACCCTTGCCGCCCTGGTGGACTATGTGAATCGAAACCGTCCGGATCACATCATCACCATCGAGGACCCCATCGAATTCGTGCACCCGAACAAGAAGTGCCTCGTCAACCAGCGCGAACTGGGATCGCATACCGATTCATTCGCGGCGGCGCTCCGGTCAGCGCTTCGTGAGGACCCCGACGTGATCCTCGTGGGAGAGATGCGCGATCTGGAGACGATTCAGCTGGCCATCACCGCCGCTGAAACGGGCCATCTCGTTTTCGGGACCCTGCACACCTCGAGCGCCGCCAAGACAGTGGACCGTATCATCGATGTCTTTCCCGGCGGTCAGCAGGGACAGATTCGTTCCCAGCTTTCGGAAACGCTCAAGGGTGTCATGGCCCAGACCCTCCTGAAAAAACAGGGCGGAGGACGCATCGCCGCTGTGGAGATCCTGGTGGGAACGCCCGCGATCGGAAACCTCATCCGCGAGGGGAAAACCTTCCAGATTCCCTCGATTCTTCAAACCTCCAAGGGAGAGGGAATGCAGACCCTCGATCAGGCCCTGTTCGATATGGTCGAAAGGAAACTCATCACGTCGGAAACAGCGGTCGACCACGCCACGGACAAGAAGACACTGGCCGCCCAGCTCGGGCTCAAGTTATGAGGCGGTTTTTCCGATGTGATGAAAAGGGGTGCGTAGCGCGCGTATTTATAATATGTTGGCCGAAAAAGGGCTGATTTGGCC
>CAYNWJ010000109.1:0-8242 GCA_964400815.1 uncultured bacterium | reverse complement strand
TGTTTTTTCGATTGCCATGTGAATATTATATAAATTGTTGTTATTAAAGGACATGGTCTTTACTTATTTTTTTCTTGACAGAAGTAATAAATACATGTAAATTCACAACATGTATGGTGTATGTGTATTTTGGCATATACGTGCGGGCTGTTTTTTGAATGACGACATAGAACAATTCGGAAAATCTCATGGGGGTGAGTTATCACCCTTTTTTTGTGTTTTTTAAAGTTTTTTCACGGCGGATATTGCGATGAATCTGTTGAAAAAACAGGTCAGCACCGTTGGCTTGGATATCGGCACCAGCGTCATCAAGGCGGTGAAGATAAACCACAAAGGCGATGAGCTGACTGTTGTGGGCCATGCGGTGGAGCCTTTGGAAGAGGGAACGATCCAGGCCGGGGAGATCAAGAACCCCTCGAGCCTGGCCCAGTCGTCTCTTCGCGCGGTGGAGGCATGCGGCGGTGGAAAGCAGGTGGTGATCGCCCTGCCCAATTTTTCGATTCTCTCCGATATCCTGACCATGGACCTGATCCCCGAGAAGAAGATGCGCGATGCCGTCATGGTGGAGGCCGAGCGCATATCGCCCTTCGACATGAGCGAGGTCGAAATCGACTATTCGGTCCTGGAGCGCGACGAGGAGAACAAGAAGATGAAGGTCCTGATGGTAGCTGCGAAACAGGACCTCATCCTGTCCTATATCGATTTTCTGAACGAAGCCGGTTTGCAGCCCTCCATTTTCGATGTGGATTTGTTCGCCCTGACGAACGTGTTCCATCTGAACTATGATGTCGGGAAATATGAATCCTGCATACTGCTCAATATCGGTTCCGAGAGCACGATCGCGGCGTTTCTGCAGAACGGCGTGTATCATTCGTCTCGTGACATATCGGTGGCCGGGGGTTCATTCATCACTGAGTTGGAATATATACCGGACATGGAACGCGATCAAATTTTCGACATTACCATGGGCGTCGTTTCCCCCGATATTGACGCTGATTCGGTCACGACCGCCATCAACAAGGCCGGCAATGAGTTCGCGTCCGCCGTGACGACCGCGGTTTCTTATTTTCAGGCATCCGACAACGTGGGCAAGCTCGACCTGATCGTTCTCACGGGTGGATATGCGTGGACACCGGGATTGATCAACATACTTGAAATGCGGACGGGCGCCGAGGTCGTCGTCCTCGATCCGTTCAGAAACATCAGGGTCGCCGAGGATGCGCTCGGTGGGATGGACCCGTCGATCGTGGGTACGAAACTCGCGGTCGCCGTCGGTCTGGCGACGAGAAAGTATTGAATTCTTCCGGATTGAACCGGCGGGAAACATCGTATGGCTCATCGAGTCATGACAAGGCTGGAGGCGGGAAAGCCGCCGGCTGGTTTCGAGGTGGACCGTGTATATTGAAATAAATCTTCTCCCACAGGCGTTCAGGCCCAAGAAGACCCTGATCAAGTTCGATTACAAGTTTCTTCTCACGCTTGTGATCATCGCCGCCGCCGGCGGTGTGGGGTGGTACTGGCACCAGACGAAGACCTCCATGGAGAACGTGGAGCGTCAACTGGCGATGTTCCGACAGGAGCAGGCTAAGATGCGCGACACGGTCATGCTCGACAACGAAGTCAAGGAACTTCGCGCCGATGTAGAGGAGCGGATAAAGATCGTCAGGGAACTGACCGGTTCGAGCGACAGCAGATTTTTCATGCTGGAATACATCAATAAAATTCTTCCGCAAAACCTGTGGCTTCTCAGCATCAATGAAATACAGGAAGGGAGCCTGGTGTATTTCAATCTGGAGGGCATGTCCTATTCGAAGGACGATGTATCCTCCTTCATCAGCGACCTGGAGTCCTTCGAGCATTTCACGAAGGTGTCCCTTGAATCGATACGGCCTTCTCCCCTGGAAATCAGGGATGCGTTCAATTTCATCGTCCGTGTTGACCTGAACACGCCCCAGCCTCCTGCGGAAGAGGAGGATGCACGCTCGTCGAGGAGACGGGGCAGGGCAGGACGGTGATGATGAACGTTCTTTCTGTGGTGGTATGGAGCTGACATGGCAATCGAGTTCGACATACGCGATCCGAAAAACCAGAAGATACTGGCGACCTTCATGGTGCCGGTGGTTATCATCGCCGCGTTTTACCAGTTCATGGTCAAGCCCATGGTCGTGGAGTTGGGCGAGAAGCAGGCCGAACTGGAGACAATGCGCCAGCAGATAACAAGGATCAAGAGTTCCCTCGGCACACATGAGGATCTTCTTGCCGAGAAAGAGGCGCTCGAGACGAAAAAGAAGGAGCTGATCGGCCTCATTCCCGAAAAGGAGGATGTGGCCCGGTTGTTGAGCCGTTTCGCCATGGTCGAGCGTGACACCAATGTGTATCTCGTGGGGTTCGCCGCGACGGAAACAGTCGATGATGGGGAAAAACCTTACGTTGTCAACAATTACCGCATGACGATCGAGTCGGGGTATCACCAGTTCGTGGATTTCATCAGCAGGATCCTTTCCCTGCCGCGGCTCATGAGCTTTTCGGAACTGCGCATCACCATGAACCCCATGGTCACCGAGGAAACGGAATCATACGAGGGGATGGAGAATCAGCCGCGTCATCTGAAGGTGGAATACCTGTTGTCCACCTATATCTATAAAGGAAAACAGGAAGAGCAGGGCGACCAATGATGAAACGATATTTCGATATGACGCTCGCGGCGTTCGCGTGCGTTCTGCTGATCGGCGCGGTTCCACAGGTTCGGGCCCAGGGGCAGTCGCCGGCGGAAGAAGCCGCTGATGCACAGGCCGATTCCGCCGCCGTGGAAGCGAATCCGATGGAATATTCACGCCCCGTTCTCACCTATGACTCAGGCGGGAAACGCGATCCGTTCCGGTCGAACGTTTCAGAGGACAACAAGGCTCCGGAGGAAAAGCTCAAGGGGCTCTTCAGTTATGAAGGCGCGACCCTCAAGGGCATCGTCAATTCCTCCTCCGACAGCTACGCCCTGGTGGCGGACGCCGATAATTTCGGCTATGTTCTCAGGGAGGGATACCGTGTTTTCGGCGGATATGTGACCAGGATCACTGACGATGCGGTCCATTTGCATATTGTTAAATACGGCAGGTCCATGTCGATCATCATGCGTCTCGAATCTTCGCGCTCGACTGTAGTGGTCGAGGATACCGGCGGCGGATCGACCATTCAGAAGCCGGGCATCACCATCGACTACCGCGAGGCGGAGCAGGGAGACACCAGTCTGAGCATCGACGAGGTAAAGGTTCCGTCCCTTTCGACAAAAACGATCGAGGAGGAATGGTTCGGCGGCGGAGGTCAGCCGGCCGGGACCCCGGAGCGGGATGATGCAGCGCCTCCGGAGGCGGACGAGGTATTTTCGCTGATCGATCCGCCCGACGAAACATGGATCGAACTTCCTTATATTCTCGACTGGACGATGTTCGAGGGGGACTCGATATCATATTCCGTGATCATCGATGATACACCTGACTTTACATCGCCGCTGTACACGAAGAACGGCATTGTCACATCGTCTCATCTGCTTCAGGGGGACGCCGGGCTTCCCGTGAACACAACCCTCCATTGGAAAGTTATCGCAAGGACCCCGTCGGGCGCCTCTGTCGAGAGTGTCAGGACGGATATGTCCTTCAAAATAATCGGAAATCAATAAACGGGGTTGAATAGCATGCGTCGCACGACATGGTATAAGCTGCTGCCGCTTTTCTGCGGCTTGATCGTTCTCCTGCTCGGATTGTGGGCGTTCGCCGGAATCGGCGGCGACGGCCCCGTGCATATTTCGCGTCTGGATTTTGAAAATGCCGACATACGGCAGATCATGAAAACACTTTCCGAGATCGGAAACCGCAACATTATCGTCGACAAGGAAGTCGAGGGGACCTGCACGATCTATCTGCGGGATGTGACATGGAAGGAAGCGCTTGTCGCCGTTCTCAAGATGAACGATCTCGTCGGTTATGATGAGATGGGGCTGATAAAGGTCATGAGCCGCGCCGACTACGAGTCCCAGCGTCAGGCGATCCTCGACCGGCAGCGTCAGGCGAAACAGGCGTCCCGGCTCGATGAACAGGTCATGGTGCAGGTCATGAAAATCCATAATGCCCGCGCCGAGGATGTGAAGGCGACCATCGATCCCCTCCTCGGGGAAAACGACCGGCCGTCGGTCGATCTCAGAACGAACTCCCTCGTCTTCACCGTCACCGACTCCAGCTTGGCGGTCATCCGCGATATTGTCCGTGAACTCGACACTGAGACGCGGCAGGTGGCCATCGAGGTCAAGATGGTGACCGTGGACGCCGCTTCCGTTTCGGAAATCGGCATCAACTGGTCTGCCGTCAAGAACGGGAGCAATGCCGAACAGAACACGATAGGCGAGGATGGAAAACTTCTCATCGGCACCTGGGCTGGCACTGTTTCGGGGGCGGCTCTCGAGGCTTCCCTTGCCACCCTCATCGATCAGAACATGGCGGAGATCGTCTCACGGCCCCATGTGACCACCCAGGACAATGAACCGGCGGTCGTCCGCTCAGGCCAGCAGGTCCCGGTCATTACCTACGACGAGTCTCGAAACACCGTCATTGAGCTCGTGGATGCCAGCACCGAGCTGACCGTGACCCCCCACATCCTCTCCGACAACCGTATTCTCATGGAGGTAAGCGCCTCGCGCAGATCGGCCGAGGGCGTGGGCGTGGGCCTGAAGATCAACGAAGAACTCGCCGATGTGAAGATGATCGTCTCGAACGACGAAACAGCGGTCATCGGCGGCATGCGACAGATGCATGAATCGCAGCACGAGTCGGGGATTCCGATCCTTCAGGACATTCCCCTTATCGGCCAAATATTCAAGTATACCAATCGTTCGAACAGAAAGACGGATCTGATCATATTCATCACCCCGCACATCGTTGAGCGGGTCGAATCGCAGATGAGCGAAAACGTATCCAATTGACCTTTCCGGCGATGCGCCGTCGCCCACGGTCCTTTCTCCGTGGAAACGGCCGTCGGTACGGGGTGTTCATGTCCGTGAGCGCTTCCCCGGGAAAGGTGATTGGTAAGCGAAGAAGAATTATCAGTGGAGTGATACCATGAGGGAATCGATACTGAAAGCGAAAACGCGGCTCGGGATACCGATCATCCTGCTTTTCATCATCGGCGCCCTTCTCGTTCTTTCATGCGAGGAGACGACCGGCCCAGGCGAGGAAACGCCGACCGATACGACGAAACTTCTCATTTACAGCGGAAGTTCGAGCATATCCGCGAACGGCGGCTCCACCGGCATCACTGTCAAGGTGTACGCCAATGATGATACCACGGATGTGGTGAGCGGTGTCAAGGTCGATTTTTCGGCGAGCCAGGCGGGTTCGAAGCTCTATATTCAAGCGCTGAACGACATCACCGACAAGGACGGTCTGGCGCGCGCCACGCTTTATGCGGGAACGCGTGCGGGAACAGCTGCGGTGACGGCGTCCATGGAAAATTTCTCCAACTCGGTGTTCATTACGGTGACAGGCGGCGGGGGCCTTCTTTCCGCAGAGCCGACTTCGATACTGGCCGATGGATCGAGCCAGTCGACATTGACCGCCACGGTTATCGATTCCCTCGGACAGCCGTATCCCGGTGCGAAGGTGAGTTTCACCGCTTCGAGCGGCACAATCACCGCCCAATCGTATTCCAATGAGAACGGCAAGGCCACGGCCATGCTCACCAGTGTCGCCTCGGTGACCGATGTGTCGAGCACGGTGACCGCCAGCACCGAAACCGGCAGCATCGCCAGGATTGCCGTCGCCGGTGAGGGCGATGAAACCGGTGACAAGGAACCGAACGCAGAAGACCCCGTCCCCGCCGGAAAGGCGGCTGCGACCGAGGATGTCATCGGGACCACGACGGTGCTCTTCCGCGGCATCACCATCGAAAGCGATTTCCCGAAAACAACCCTCTATGCGAACAATGCCGATTCGACCCTGATCACCACGACGGTCACGGAAACAACCTCGGGCGATCCGGTGAGCGGCGCGTCGCTTTCCTACAGCACAACGGTGGGAACTTTGCGGGCTTCCGAAGGTGTGACAGACAGTGACGGCGCCGCGACGGTCATGTTCTTTGGCGGCAGCGTGGCGGGAACGCCGGTATTCACCGCCAAGCTCAAGGGAGGGCTTTCATATTCCGGACAGCTTTCGCTCATCAAGCAGCTCTACATGACGCTCGAGGCGAAGCCGTCCGTGCTTTCCTCCAATGGCACCGATATCGCCACGGTCAAGGCCATTCTTCATGACGCCGACAACAACCCCATCGAGGGGGAAACGGTATATTTTTCAACATCTCTCGGCACGATCCTGAAATCCGCCGCGACTGACTCGTGGGGCGAGGCATCCGTCAGTCTCCGCAGTCCGCGCTATAACGGCGAAGCCCTCGTTACGGCGCGCTACCAGTCACTCGAAAAAACGACGTATGTCAAATTCATAGGCGCGGACATACAGCTTTTCGCAACGCCCCTTGTCCTTGTCGCGGACGGAGAGAGCACGGCGCGGCTTACGGTCAATCTCACTGATGCGTCCGGCTCCGCTCTCGTGGATGACAAGGTCACCATTTCCACGTCTCTTGGAACGCTGGTGAGCGATGACCAGATATCCGCCGGCGCATCCATCGTCGATTCCACATCGACGGAAGGAAGGATCACCGCCTATCTCAAATCGACCGAGGCGGGCACCGCGCTCGTCAAATTCGCCGCATCGGGCGTGACCGACAGCATCGAGGTCGATTTCACCGACTACACCTTCTCCATTACCTCCGCAAGCAGCGAGGTGCTGGCCGGCGGTGAAGAGTTTGAAGTGACGGCGACGCTCAAGGACAAGAACGGTTCGATCATACCCCTCGACACCGGTGACGTGGAGTTTTCCACGACGCTCGGTGATCTCCAGTCGGTCCGCAAGAGCCCGACGGGTACGATCATCGCCACCGTGAAGAGCGGAAACAACGCCGGTTCCTCGACGATAACGGCGTCCATTGACGACCCCGCTGTAAGCGCATCCACGACGGTTACCTTCAAGGCGGCTGATGTCGGATCGATCACCGTGGAGCCGTCCAAGAGCTTCGTCCGTATGGGGGGCAATTCGGTACAGATCATCGCCCGTGTCTTTGACGAAACAGGTAATCCCAAGCCGGGTGAAACCGTGACATTTTCCCTCCTCAAGGGCCCCGGCGGCGGCGAAAAGCTCGATGTCGGGACGGCGGTTACCAATGAAATCGGCCAGGCCATCGTCAATTTCATTTCCGGCATGACGGGTTCGGAGCAGAACGGTGTCGAGATCCAGGCGAAAATCGGTTCCATCTCCGGCGCCACGAACCTGACCATCACGGGACATCCCGAAACGGTCACCGTGGGCTTCGACACCAACAACTTCACCACGAGTGACGACGGCACGTTCGGACTGAAGGTTTCAGCCATCGTTTCTGATGTGAACCGCAACAAGGTGGTGGACGGCACGATCGTCAATTTCTCCATCGTCGGTGATGTCGGTGTGATCGATCCCGAGGTGGGGACCGTCGACGGTGTCGCTTCGACCATCCTCGTCTACTCGGCCTCCGATGCAGGAACGACCATCAAGGTTACCGCGTCCTCAGGCGGCAAGGTCGATTCGAAAAGCGTGACCCTCCCGGGGGCCGAAGGAACGGTGGCCGCCATGAATATCTCGGTCTCGGAAACCGATATTCTGGCCGATGGACAGTCGAAAGCCACGGTCACCGTCTCGCTGACAGGCACGAAGAACGAGCCTTTGAGCAATGTAACCGTGTATTTCTCAACAGATATTGGTATCATCAAGCCCACGGCGGTCACCGGCGACCCGTCGGATCCTGACGCTGCTCCGGGCATAGCCCATGTCGAATATCGCAGCATGGCTTCCCATGAGGATAAGACAGCGACGATCACCGTGCAGGCTGGCGATCTTTCGAAAACGCTGACCATCAATCTCCGGGGTTTAACCATCATATCAACGGCCGATCCAGATGTGCTGCCCTCGGACGGCCAGTCGAAATCATCCATCGATGTCCTCGTCAATGAGACGACCTCACATATTCCCATCATCGGCGAAGATGTCTATTTCGGTTCATCCGACGGCACCATCGGCGGGACGGCGAAAACGGACAACAACGGTGTCGCCACAACCACGTTCACGTCCGGCTATGAATCCGGCATCACCCAGATATATATAACGTACGGTTC
>CAYNWJ010000108.1:0-10717 GCA_964400815.1 uncultured bacterium | reverse complement strand
TTCTCCCGATACGGGGGAAGGTGGCGCGAAGCGGCGGAAGGGGGCTTTGCAGAGAGCAGCAGAATCATGTGTTGCTTACTGAACTGGATAACCGACTATCCGTATTCCTCCTTCACACGGCGGACCGCCCCGTGAGAAGCGACAGGTGCCGTCCGAGATGGGAGACGAGCCCTTCGCGATAGAGGTCTTCGTTCGATGCAACGGTTTTCCGCAGTCGTTCGCCCATCTGACTGAGAATGACACCGAAAGCGATGTGGAGGGTCTGACGCATGTCCGGGCTCTCGTCAAGGAGAGCCACCGCCTCTTCGGGTGTGATGTCCCCGGCGGCGGGAAGTTTGGCCGCATCGCCGGATATTTCATAGCTTGCGGCATTCGCCTCGAAGGTGTGCACCGACAGGCCGTATATCTCCAGGAAGAAGTCGAAATCGGCATGAGCCACGACTTTCACCGCCTCGAGGAATGACGTTCCCGCCGTTTTCACGTGGAAAAAACCGTCTGTTTCCCCGCCGAAAACGGGATAGACGCTGAACTTGTCCGAACCGGAATGCAGGCTCAGGCGATAGTCGCCGAGTTCCCGTGACAATGCGACATGTCCGCGGAGGTCGCGCCGGAAATCGTCGACATTGCCGATGTAGTCGATGCCCTTCTCGAATTTGCCGGGAAAGCGTGGAGCAAGACTGAAAAGCCGGACATCCTTTTCCAGCAATTCCGTGGCGATGAGGCGGTGGTCGAGGACGGTCGTGGTCGTGGCCGTCTCGTCGATGGACATCTCGAAATTGAAACCGTCCTCACCGAGCCTTTCGACGAGGAAACGGTAAGCCTCGACGGCATGGGCGACCGCGGCCAGGTATTTCGCTCCTGAGCGCACGATATCCCGGTCAACGGCGCCGGCGGTTCCCGCATACTTCCCGATGAACGCGTCGACGGCTCCGGCTGACCCCAGCAGCTTTTCCAGCTTGGCGCCGAGAACGTCATCGGTATCCGTGTCGGCTTCGTTGTCAATCATGTCCGAAGGATCGAGGGTGAACATGGTGAATCCCGCGGCGATGGCTTCGCCGATGTCTTCGATGGTCTTGAGGTGATCGGCGTCCGAGCCCCAGGGACGGTCGAAACCCACCCTGAAAACCGACCATGTCGCGTCGTCCATCACCGACTGGAAGGTCCTGCCGGTCTTGTGGTTCTCGCGCACGGACTGCTGGGCGGCGACCGGCGTGACATCATGGGCCGCACAGGCTTCAAGATGCCAGGGAGTCGCCTGGCAGGGGGAGCCGATCCTGTCCCCCGTGCCGAAGGACTGGCGGGCATCGAGAACCGTGGGGGCCGTGCGCGGTATGAGATTACGGAGAGCGGCGGCGTTTCCATACACAAGCGGGCACAGAAGCGCTATCGATGTTCCGGCGGCATCACTGCCGGTCACCGCCTCGCCCCGGAAAGGCGCGAGGATCTTTTCATGGCGGGACATGACCGCGAGCTTCGGGCCGTCTTTCCAATCAGCCATGAAAGCCACCGCACCGTCGGCCGGCGACACGGATGCCGTCTCCACTGCGGAAAAACGCTCGAGCGCCCCTTTGACGATCTCGGCGGGAACATGTCTGTCGAGGGCGCCCGATTCAGCGGCCGCCCTGAGAATATCCTGAATCATGGGTAAGCTCCGTTTGTTGGGGTGTTCCTCATGTGCGGCGGGTTCCAAACCGAACGGCGGCGCTCCGCTGGGATACGGTCGGCGCCGCCGGAATCGGCATGGCTGTTCAAATGCGGCACATGTCAGCGGGCGAGCCAGCCGCCGTCCACGGGAAGGATGGTGCCGTGGATATAGTCGGACGCGCCCGAGCCCAGGAACAGGAAGGGGCCGACGAGATCTTCGGGATCGCCCCAGCGGCCCACGGGAAGGCGGTCGAGGATGGTTTTGTTGCGGTCGGGATCTTCCATGATGGGACGGGTGATCTCGGTGAGAATATAGCCGGGCGCGATGGCGTTGACATTGATGTTGTGCGGCGCCCACTCGTTGCAGAGGGACTTGGTGAACTGGGTGATGGCAGCCTTCGCCGCGGCGTAGGACGGAACGAGGTATCCGCCGGACCAGGCAAGCATGCTCGAGCAGTTCACGATCTTTCCGCCTTCCCCGCGTTCGATCATGTGCCTGCCGACCTCGCGGCACATGAAGAAGGTGCCCTTCGCCTGGACATTCAGCACGAAATCCCACTTGTCCTCGGGATATTCCTCGCTCTTCGAACGGAACAGGACGCCCGCGCCGTTCACGAGCACATCGACCTTCCCGAAATCACCGATGATCTTCTCGACCGTCTCCACGATCTGGGGTACTTTGGAGACATCGCACTGATAGACTTCCGCCTTCCGCCCCATCTCCTCGATGGCCTTTTTGGTCTGCCCGGCGCCGTCCATGTTCACATCCACGATGGCCACATCGGCGCCCGCCTCGCCATATCCCTTGGCGACAGCCTGGAAAATACCGGACGATCCGCCGGTAATCACTGCCACCCTGCCGGAAAGATCGTAGGTCACTCCATCAAACGTTTTCATGCTTTTCCTCCGTTGGCGATTGTAAGGTGTTGAGATTATATAGCGATACAGTATATTTCAGCAGTCATGTCCGGCGCTGTGCCAGGGTGCTCAATTTTTAGAGAAGCGTCAGAGCCGTTACATGCCCAGAAAACCGCCGTCCACATAGATCGTCGTGCCGGTGATATAGGACGATGCGTCAGACGCGAGAAAGGCGGCGATACCGGCGAAATCCTCAGGTTTCCCCCAGCGGCCGAGCGCCATGCGTCCCGACAGGTATTCGTAACGTTCCGGTTTTTCACGAACACCCGCAGTCATGTCGGTGTCGCAGAAACCCGGCCCGACGCCGTTGACACGAATGCCGTATTTTCCCCAGTCGTTCGCGAGGGTCCTGATCATGGCGTTGACCGCTCCCTTCGAGGCCGTGTAACCGGGAACGCTCAGGCTGCCGTGGCGGGACACCACGGAATCAGTGATGACGATCGAGCCCCCGCCTCCCCGGTCGATCATGGCCGCAGCCGCGAGTTTGGCAAGCAGGAAAACGGAGCGGACATTCACCCGGTAGACCTCGTCGAAATCGTCCAGTGCATGAAGATGCGATTCGCCGCGCCTGACGATTCCCGCGTTGAGAAAAACAAAATCGATCCTATCGAAACGGTCGAGAGTGAAATCCACCAGACCGCTCGCGGAGGCGTCATCAGAGACATCGGTCCCGCGGCACATGATACGGCCGCCGTACCCCGAAATGCTCTCCGCAATGCTCGAGAGCGCACGTTCGTCACGGGCGGCGAGGACGATGTCAGCGCCCATTTCGGCAAGTCCCGCGGCCATCCCCGCACCGAGACCGCGTGATGCGCCGGTGATAAAGCCGCATTTATCTGTAAGGTCGAATTTTTCCCTGATCATGGCCGGTCCGGGCGGAAAGAACGGGGTGAATCGAATATGTCGCTGAATAAGGATTTGATAAAAAGTAATATAAACGCGATATACCACAAAGACAACTTTTTTCGGGATTGTGCTTCGCATCGTTCGACGGCGCATATCCCTAGAATATTTTTCACAGGTGTAATTTTTTCCTTGACAGCACAAGCGAATAGGCTTATTTTAACTTTTGTATAAGCATTTACAACTTTGTCGTTCGAATACGGCCAACGCGGGAGGCTGTGCCAATCGACAACACAGTGTCCTCATTCATCAAGTCCCATTCAGTAAGTCACGCATTTCCCATACAAGGAGCAAACCATGGCCAAGGCATTGACCGACCGTCAGGCGAAAATACTCGATTTCATCAAGGAGTTCGCCCGTGATCACGGGTACCCTCCCACCATTCCGGAAATTCAGGAGGAATTCGGCATCAAATCCCCGAACGGTGTCAACAACCACATCAAGGCGCTGACCCGCAAGGGATATCTGAAACGCGACTCGTCACGGGCCCGCGCCCTCGAGATCATCGGCATGGGCAACGGCATCCCCGTTCTTGGCCGTATCGCCGCGGGCGCGCCGATCCTTGCCCAAGAGAACCTCGATGAGCATTTCAAGCTCGAGGACCTCTACCGCGCCTCCGACGAGGTGTTCATGCTGCGCGTTCAGGGAGAAAGCATGATCAAGGCCGGCATCCGTGACGGTGACTTCGTCCTCGTCAGGCTGCAGCAGTCGATCGAACAGGGTGAGATCGGCGTTGCCATCATCGACAACGAGGCGACGGTGAAACGAATCTATACCGACGGCAACCTGGTCAAGCTGGTGCCGGAAAACGACACCATGGAACCGCTCACCGTGATGCGCACCGACCCGAATTTCCGTATCGGCGGCAAGGTCATCGGTGTCATCAGGAAGCTCTGACACCACCCATGAACTCAGTTCCAATGCTGGAGGCGTCTCATGTTCGGCCTCGGTCCCATGGAATTGCTGATCCTCACGATCATCGCCATTCCGTTTCTTGTTATACCGGCGGTTCTGACTCTCTTTATTCCCTATTTCATCTATCGCATCAGGAACGAGATCATCACCCTGAACGCAACTGTATCCCGTATTCTCGACCTTCTCGAAACGGAAAAGCGAAACCGACCATGACCCTTCCCCCATGCGCACCAGTTCCATGACCTCACAGCACCGTCGTAAATGGTACGAAGCCTGTTCACGTGTCGCCTCGGACATTTCCAATGAGGTCCCAGACGCCTACCGTTCGCGCACCTTTTCCGGCATCATCGGCGATGTCAAGGCCCTCCCGCCCCGCAAGGCTCTTTCACTCATACACCGTAAAAAAGGGCTGGGGACCCAGTACGCCCGGCTCTACCTGTCGACAGGCATCGACTGTGGCTATGGATTCCAGGCGTGTGCGGCGGAGGCGTTCGATCATGTCCACGGCGATATCAGACTTGAAATGTCGCGGGGACGAGTGCTCGACGTGGGCTGTGCGGTCGGTGTCACCGCCGGTGTTCTGGGACTCGAGGGAGTGACCGGCTTCGATCTGTTCAAGGACCTTCTCGAAACGGCGTCACGCATCGACGGTCTGACCGGGGTGCGAAATCGGTACGTCACGGCGGACATGACACGGCCGTGGCCGTTCCGGTGCTCGTTCGATACGGTTTTCTGCGGTCTGGTCTGCCATCATCTGAAGGAACAGGAGCATGTCGTCCGGTTCTTCACGGAAGCGAACCGGGTTCTCCGTCCTGGCGGAAGGCTCGTCATCACCCTGCCGTCGGGAAGCGTTGCGACCGCCCGCCAGTTCGGCGCGCTCTGCGATGCGCTGACGGGATATGGCTTTTCACCCGATCGGGAAACATCCGGCCTTATTCTTTCGACCGACAGCGAACACAGTATATTCTGGGAATTCGCCATGATCGCCGAGCGCTCCGCAGGCGCCGGCGGCGGAATATTCATCGATCCCGAATTCGGCTTTCACACCATGCGTACGCCGGTCTCGCGCGTAACGAAAGCCGAACGCGCCCGGGAACGCCTCGGCAGCCGGCGCCGCATACGCCACGACAGGTTCTCTTTCCTTGGAATGGATGACATCATGGACGGGTATGGCGACCGTGTGCTCGTGGTGGATACGGTCGCCGAAATCATGCGCGACATCCGTGAGGCCCCTTAAGCGGGCGCGCAGAAACCTTCAATTACCTGAGCCGAGCGATATGACGGCAACCACCGGTTTGTGATCGGACCCAACCGCATCCTTCACCACCCTGCATGAAGCGACATCGACTCCAGAGCTCGTGAAAATGTGGTCGATGCGCAGAAAATCGCGCGCGATGATCGACAGGAGAGCACGTCCCGGCACATCATGTTCAGCCAGGAACCTGAGCAGCCACTGTTCCCCGAATGTGGCGCCGAGGCCCCATCCCTTCTCCGCAAATGCGTTTTCGTAGCGTTTGGAAAACAGTTTGTACACCCGGCTGTTGGGTGTGTCATTGAGATCACCGCAGATGATCGTCGGGTCCCTGAACTGTCTCACCTTTTCATAGATCGACCGCGCCTGCCAGAATTTCTGCGTACCGATGAGCCTTTCATATTCGAGCGCCGAATCGAGACGTTCCTTCATGCTCATTCCGGGATCGGAGTTTTTTTCGATACGGCTCGGCAATGATGAAATTCGCATCGTTCTTTTCACGATCGAGCCGCCCGGTGACGGGGTAACGGGAGAGTATGATCTCCCCCGTTCTCCAGCTGGATTCGTCACGGTTCGCAATCGAATAGGGATAAGTGTCCCCGAGGACATCAGCGATCAATGCCGGATCGGTGCGGGGATTGAACTCGGTGAGGCAGACGATATCCGCGCCGATACGGTCGATGGACTCGACCGCGTTTCTTCTGTCCGCGGCTGAAGCGTCACCGAGGATATTGAACGTCATTATTTCGATGGTGTTTTCCCGGGGCGCGGAGGAAAGAGGCGGAAATGCCTGGGACCCGTAATGAAGGAAGAATATCGCGGTCAGAAGAGCCGCCGGCAGTGTCAGAAGAGCGTGGCGACCCCATGCGCGTTCACGGACGATGGCGGGAATTTTCGATATCCAGACTATGGCGATGGCGGCGAAAAACAACCGGAACGCCCAGTCCGGAGAAAAAAAGCAGAACACGAGGGCGGCAAAGAACGGAGGAAGGATTCCCGCGAGACGGGCCGAAACGCCGAACCCGCGCACTGAAACAAGCGCCACCAGCCGGAACGCCGCGTACCAGATCACGACACCGAAAGGCAGCCAGATGATATCGGAAATGATGCTCGACCCTATTCTCAAATAGACGGCCGGCTCGGGAGTCAGACGGGACAGGAACAGAACATATACCACGGCCGCGATGTAAAGCCATGACACGATGCTCAGGGCCATGACGACCGGCAGCCCGACCATGCGGGCAGACAGGGATGCGATTTTCGTGTCCGTAGCCGTTTTCACCGTTCCACCCGTATCACGTCACCGCAACCCCTCACTTCCTGAGCGAGAGCCCCTGTGATTCGATATGTTGAATGAAGGCGTCCCGGAAGGCGGTCAGGTCGTCGCCGTCGAGGGTACGGTCGCGCAGACCGAGCCAGCACCGGAAGGTATAGCTGATGGAGTCGTCCGGCAGCCCCTTTCCCTGATAGCGGTAGAGGTATTTCATCCCCCGCATGACGGGATGGGAAAAAGAAGCCAGCTTGTTCTCTATCCCGGTATAGGGCGTCTTTTTTTCGGCGACGATGGAAAAGTCCATCCACGACCCCGGATACACCGGAATGGGATCGTAGGTCACGTCGGGATAGGCGTCCCCCTCGACGGCATCGAGCTCGATCTCGAAAAAGACGGCGTTCGTCTCCTTTTCGAACTCGGGGAACGTCTTGCCGGTCAGAAATCCGATGACACCGACCCCTTTTCCGCCGGATTCGATCGTCATGCAGCAATTCTCCACCATCCAGGGAACCTCGACGCTGGAAGCCGGAGCATACTCGGGCTCACCCGCGTTCATGACCGTGAACAGTTCGGTGACCGTGCCCTTGACCTCGAGGAACAGGTCCTGAAGGCTTCCGAGTTTTGAAGAGCGGTACGATACAGCCGCCAGATGGGTGGTCTGTCGCACTCCGCTGTCGCCGTCGGGGTCGAAAACGTGTCCGGCCTCGAACAGGGAATAGCTGTCACGGTGGGCAGCGTTCGGTTCCACGAGGGCGAGGAGATTGGGCATGAGCTGCCGTCGCATGCGGGTTGTGTTGTCGGCGGCGGGGTTCATGAGCTCGAGGGCGGGAGCGGGATCGTATCCGATGCGCTGAATCCAGTTGTCGTCGTACCAGCTGTATGTGTAGACCTCGACATGGGCGCGCGACATGGTCAGGAAACGGCGTATTTTCTGCAATCTCCTCAATTCCGGATTGAAAGGGTATTCGTGGAGCTCCATTTCGGGCATCGACGGCTCGATGTTGTCGTACCCGTAAATGCGCGCCACCTCCTCGACAATGTCATTGGGAATGGAGATGTCCCGCCTGCTGCGGTGGGGGGGAATGACGAGATGGAGCGAATCGCCCTCCTCCCTGCAGCCGAACTCGAGGGATTCGAGAATCTTTACGATATCGGGATGGGGGATGTTCATGCCGATCGTCTCGGCGATGTATTCAGTCCGCATGGTCAGGGTCCGTGGCGTTTCGCCCGCGTCGCCGTCGCAGGTCAGCCGTGATTTCACCACCGGCTCCTGGCCCGCGTCACGGAGCATGCGGACGAAACGCCGGATGGATATTCCCATGTGCCAGGGCGGCTGACCTTTCTCGAACCTGAGGCTCGCATCGGAACGAAGGCCCAGGCGGAGGGCCGTTCTCCTGATCCGCGAGGGATGGAAATTCGCGCTTTCGAGGAGGACACGGGTGGTGTCGTCCCTGATCTCGGACTCTTCGCCGCCCATGATTCCGGCAAGGGCGATGGGCCCGGTGTGATCCTTGATCATCAGGTCTTCGGGCAGCATGCGGCGTTCGATGCTGTCAAGGGTGGTGAACGTTCCCTCGCTGCCGAAGGGCGCCACGACGATGTCCCTGACCCGTTCACCGTCGAAGGCATGCATGGGCTGGCCCAGTTCGCACATGATGTAGTTGGTCAGATCGACCAGGAGGTTGATGGGCCTGAGTCCGATCGCCAGGAGCCGCCACTGGAGAGCGAGGGGCGAAAAATCGCGCACGAGACCGTCGATGTCAAGACAGCAGTACCCCGGACAGCCTTCCAGGTCCTCGATGGCGAGGGGAAAGGCGTCGAGATTCTCCCACCGGGCGGCGTCCTCGAGTTCGAGCGGTTTCAGATCGACCCCGTATATCGCCGCCAGTTCGCGCGCGAACCCATAATGCCCCCACAGGTCGGGACGGTGCGTGATGCTCTTGTTGTCGATGTCGATGATGTAGTCGTGATCAGGGACGAAATCCGCGAGTCCGGCACCCGTTTCCATGGAGGACGGGAACGCCATGATGCCCGCGTGCGATTCGCCCCAGCCCAGTTCCATGGGGCTCAGGAGGATGCCCCTGCTCTTCCTGCCGTACAGTTCCTGTTCGGTGACCTTCATGCCGCCTGCGAGTTCGGTTCCGGGCGCCGCGAAGGCGGATTTCATGCCCACGGCGACGTTCGGCGCGCCGCAGACCGTTTCGAGGGTCTTTCCGCCGCCGACGCCCACGGTGACATGGCGCATGATCTTGTCATCGCCGGTTTCGACCGCATCCGCGGCCAGGACCTCTCCGACCACGACACCGGAGACCGTCCTGTCGAGCCGCACGACCTCCTCGACCTCGGCGGTGGCCATGGTGAGACGGAGCCCGATGCCTTCCGGGTCGCGGTCACCGATATCCACGTAATTCTTCAGCCATTCAAGTGAAAGTTTCATGCTCCCTCTATCCTTTCCACACTCGATCCCGATTGCGCATGTGTCGTCATTTTATCCTAATCGCCCGCCCGGACTATATGGTCGCGGTGAATTGTTCGAGGACCCGGATGTCTCCGCCGTTGAAAATCCTGATGTCGGGAATGCCGTATTTCATCATGGCGAGGCGGGTCAGTCCCAGCCCGAAGGCGAAACCGCTCCATTCGCCGGGGTCCACGCCGCCGTATTTGAGGACGTTCGGGTGGACGATCCCGCAGGGAAGAAGCTCCAGCCAGCCGGTGTTCTTGCAGGTCTTGCACCCTTTGCCTCCGCAGATGAGGCAGTTGATGTCGAGCTCGAAGCCGGGCTCGACGAAGGGGAAATATCCCGGACGCAGCCGGGTCCTGACCTCGCGGTGGAACACCTGGTTGAGAAGGAGTTTCATGACGCTGATGAGGTTTGCGACGGTTATGCTGCGGTCGACGACGAGACCTTCGAGCTGATAGAAGGTGTTTTCGTGGGAGGCGTCGATGGTCTCATACCGGAAGCATCTTCCCGGAAAGATCGCCTTGAGGGGAACGCCGAAGCTCTCGAGGGCGCGGACCTGGTTCGCCGATGTCTGGGTCCTGAGGACAAGGCCGTTCCTGAGCCAGAAGGTATCCTGCATCTCCCGCGCAGGATGATCCGCCGGCGTGTTCAGGGCCTCGAAATTGTAGTATTCCGTTTCGACGTCGTAACCGTGGGCGATATAGAAACCCATGCCCATGAATATTTCCTGGAGTTCCATCTGGACGAGGGTGATGGGATGCAGAGCGCCCACGCTCCCCCCCGAACCGGGCAGGGTCATGTCGATCATCGGCGCCGCGCCGGTTCCGCCCGCGGACGCTGTCCGGTCGAGAATATCCTGAATGCCCGATTCCATCAGTTCCTTGAGCTGGTTGAATCCTTTGCCGACATTTCCCCGTTCCTCCGGACTCAGGCTCTTGAAATCAATCGACTTGCGTACTTCGGCCAGCAATCCTTTCCTGCCGAGATACTTGAGGCGCAGCTCCTCGGCCCGCGCGGCGTCGGAACACGCCTCCGCCTCTTCGAGGAATTGACGTTTCAGCTCCTCAAGGGCACCGCTCATGCATACCTCCCTGACTGTATCCTGAAAAAACGTGTGATTATCGCATATAACACCGGCCGCATGCGGAGCGTACGTGCCTCTCTCCTGCGAAAAAACAGCCGTATCAGCTTGATTTGAATTCAAATATACGGAATGGCCGTACAAATATCAAGCGTTCGTGTTCCCTGACAATCCCCCGTTTTCCTGCAAACAGATTTACTTCGGCGGTTTTCAATTGCTGAACCGGGATTTCCGGGATTACGGGATGAACCGCGATTACAATCCTGTCAA
>CAYNWJ010000107.1:0-10721 GCA_964400815.1 uncultured bacterium | reverse complement strand
AAATCATGGAGCAAAAAACCATTCGTACGCAAAAACCTAACCGGAAATTGCTGATATCGGATATGAAAAAATGTTAAACTTTTACTGATATTCAGCGTCTATGATTCATGATTCGGCATGGTTGCCGCTCACGGGAAGGTGGACGATGGATGGTGCGTGTACACGGCGCTCATGGTTGTGTGCGCTCGTATCATTGAGTGGAATTTCAGTTTTCGCTTCATCTGCCGGGGCCGACAGTCTGGCTGGTGTCAGGAATGTGGCGTTCACCTGGCCCTGCCGTATCGTTCCCGAATACCGACGCACACTCAGCCGGGTCGTTTTGTCCGTTCCGGCTGACAACGGTTCCCTCGAGCTTCAGAAACCCATTCTCGACAATCTTCCGGCCTATTCCGCCATCACCATGCTCATTCCCCGTGGGGTGGAGGAAGACATGCAGTACAAGCTCAGGAACGCGGGGTACCGAGAGCGGATCAAGTTCGTCACCTATGATCCCGAGTTCGTGTTCGACGGCTCCCTGATGCTTTTGAACAATGGCAGGGGATTTAACGAGAACCCGGTCAGAGAGCGGCTGCCCGTCCAGCTCGGCACCCGCTGGGCCCAGGATCTTTTCGTTCCGGTCGTGGATCCGAACGCATCCCTCAAGGTCGTGACACCTCCCTTTTACATGGGGTTCTGGCGCAATCGTTCGGGTTCGAACGGTCTGAGGAGTGACAACAGCTTCCTCGAGGCCATCGAAGGCGCGGGAATCGCAGACGCTTCCATTCCCGTGGCTTTTACCGGCGGAAACATCCGTTTCGGCGAGACCGGCGGCAGGACCATTGCATTCTGCGGGAGCGATATCCTTCTGAATACGGCGGCCCTCTATTCACTGTCGCCGGAGCTTGCGGTGGAAGAGCATGTGGTGGCCGAGATTCTCGCCCGGGTCTTCGGTGTCGACCGCGTGGTTGTGATCGGCGCCGGTGACAGGCAGCCTTCGCTCATGTACCACCTTGACCAGGCGTTCCTGCTTCTCGAGGGCGGTGTGGCCTGTGTGACCCGCGTGACCGGCGACCGCGATAAGTTCAAGCGGTACGCCCGTGACATCGCCGCAGTCGAGGCCTATCTTGAAAAAGTGCGCGAAGAGCTGGTCGCCGCCGGTTTCGCCATTCTCCATATCGACACTTCGGTCCACAATGTTCTCCGCAGCGAATACTATGTCAACGCCATTCCCTATATCGACCGCGAAACCGGCGAAAAGAGACTCCTCATGCCCGTCTTCGAGGCCATCATCCGCTCCGATACCGAAGTTCTCGCCGAGAACATAAAGCGCATCCAGACGCTGGATTACGAGGTCGTTCCCGTGCCGACACGGGCGGGCAGGCTCAAGGGCGGTATTCACTGTCTTGTGAATGTGCTCGAATAAGTGGAATAAGTGATTGATATACATGAAAAAGCCCCCGGTGCTGCCGGAGGCTTTTCGCATTCACAGGCGGCTGCTAAGCGGTATGGGCCGCCCAGTCCTCGAGGAATTTGTATTTCGGCGGGAGCCATGCGCCCTTGAGTGACGAGGCTTTCGCGCTCAGCCTGTCCAGGAGGCGGCGTTCCTCCGCAGACAAGGAGGGGCGGTAGATTGATTCCAGGTTCGTCGACAGCTCGCCGACACTGTTCATGGCGGGAATGGTGGTGTGGATCTCGGGACGCTGGTAGACATAACGGAGCATGGCCTTTGCCACGCTGGCGTCCCTGTTGTTGAAGAAGCGTTCCTCCTTCGCCAGATCGATCATCGCGTCGCTGCCCATGGGCTTCATGCCCACGACCCCGTAATTATACCGCTCGATTTTCGGGAAGAGTTCCGAATAGTCGTTCTCGAACGATGGATCGATTTGATCCTTGAAGAGGATCGCCTTGTTGTGGTGGAAGTTGTAGATGATCATCAGATAATCGATCGTGTCGCCATAGGTGTCGATATAGCCGTTCAGCTTGCCGGCGAGATGATCGACCACGCCGATGGCCCGAATCTTTCCGGCTTTCTTGTTCTTCTCCATGATGTTCATGCTGTCGTCATTGACCGCGTACAAGCGATAGAGATCGATGTAATCGGTTTTGAACGCCCTGAGAGCGCTGTCGATCTCGGCCTGCATCTGATCCGGGGGCTTGATGATGACCAGCGAGACGAAGACATCCTTTCGGAAGTCCTTGATGGTATTGCCCATCGGTTCGAACTGGAAACAGTCCATGTGGTCATAGACATCGAAGAAGTTGACACCACGGTCATGGGAGGTCCTGATCATACTGTTCCGGAGTTCCTGGTTCTTGACCATGTTCTCCTTCACATGTGAACCGAAACCGAGGCGGGAGACCTTCATTCCGGTCTTCCCCAGGGTCATTCTCGGAATGTCGCCGTGGGGTATGGTGGCGACCGTCTGCCGTTTCGCACATGACGACACGGCGGCCATGATCGGCGCGGCGCCCATTCCCGTGATGAATGTACGACGTTTCATACAAACTCCATTGCTTGGTTTGCTTTGTAGTGTGATCTGTTCTTCATGTTCCCGGTCCGAGATTGTTCATATATTATTCTACTCTCGAAATGTACGGCGGTTCCCGTATGTATTGGTTTATCCGGTGCTCCGGTGAACAGTCCATGCCGCAGCATCAGCCGAATTTCTTTTTGAACAGCGCCGGCGTGGTATCGTCGGGATGATTCGGCAGTTCCACCGGCGATTCCCAGTCCTCGGGAACCTCGTCGATACGGACCGGCCTGCCGTTGTTTTCGAGAAATGAGCGCCATCCGGCAAGATAGACGTTCGTTTTGGCGTATATCTGTTCATGGGTCTGGGGCATGTCGCCATACATGGCCATCTTCTGGAATGCCCAGATCGTCGGCGCCCACACCTGGCTCTTGTCGAATGGATACTGCCTGCCGTATCTGACCAGAAAACTCCTGCCACCATAATCTTCGGGTGTGTGTATGTTGATGGTCGCCCATGATCCGGGTACCTGGTGCAGGGTTCCGTAAAAAAAGCCTCCGTCCGGCTTTTTGTGACGGAAGGTCAGGACACCGGGGGCGCGTGCCAGCTGTCAGCCTGATATGCGACCGATTCGACGGGGAAGCCTGCCTCGGCAACGGCCTTGCAGCAGAGATAGAGGCCGTGGACCCCGTGCGTGGGATAGTCGTCGAACGCGTTAGTGGCGCTGTAGCAGAGAATGTTCTTTCCCCGCGCCCATTCATTCGCGCGGTATGTCGCCTCGTTCAGTTCATGCGCCGAAGGACAGAGTATCGGAGCGTTGCTGCGTTTCGCGAGGTCGAGCATCCTGCGGGCTTTGGCGAGAGAATTCGAGAACGGCCGGTTGATGAGATTCGGAAGCCCCGCCTCGAGATAGGGCTCGTGGAGGATATGGTTCCATGGATGGTTGTAATAGCCGGCGTTGATGACAGCGTCCACCTTGCCCAGCATGTCGTCGAAATTCCGCACCGCCTCGCATCCGTATTCACCGGCGGATCGTTGTGCGTCGTCGGGATCGATATCCCAGCAGTGTGTGATGCGCATGTTTGTGAATGGCGTGTCCTTTTCGCCCTTGCGCGCATTGATGACGGGACCCCAGATGCCATCGAGATGCGAATAGGACACGACATTCAGGCAGCCGATGCGCACCGGTTCGCCGTTTGTCGTTTTTGCGAGTGCGCCGCCGAATGGAACGGCCGCCGCCGCTGCTCCGGCCGCAAGGGATCGCCCGATGAATCGTCTGCGGCCCTTTCCCGAAAACCCCATAAGTATATCCTCCGGAAATGCGAGAAATGAATGGTGAAAGACCTGCTGATTCCCCCCGCGCCGGCATTATCCCGCGAACGGTTGGATACAATCACCGCCCACGTCCATGCGCCGGTGTGTCCTGTAAGAGGAAGGCTCGGCCGTGTGATACAGCCGAGCCTTTCCCGTGACCCACATGAAAAGGGGGAAACCAGTGCTTATTTCATCAAGGTCATTTTCATCGTTCTCGAGTAGTCACCCGATTTAACCGTATAGAAATAGACACCCGACGAGAACGCGGAAGCATCCCATTGGACCGAATGCTTGCCTGCGCCCATGAATCCTTCGGCGAGGGTCGCCACCTTCTGGCCGGCGGTATTGAAGACTTCGATGGCCACATCACCGGCCTCGGCGAGGCTGAAGTCGATGGTGGTGGTGGGGTTGAACGGGTTGGGGGAATTCTGCTCGACACTGAAGGCCGCGGGAGCAGAATCGACGACATCGACGGCGTTGGTGATCACGCCTGTGATGTTGTCATGTCCCAGGAAGTAGATACCGCTGGTGTTCTCGTTGGGCACCCAACCGTCATCCGAGAAGGGGCTTCCGCCGAGATGCCTGTTGTCGCAGTAGAGGCCGTCGAAGGGCGTGTCCTCGTCGAGGAACATCTGGCCCATCTTCCAACCGGCGGTCTCGCCGGCGAAGGCATAATAGCCGAAACCGGTTCCGTCGGGACCCATAAGGCCGATGGAGACGGCGCCGGCGTCAAAGGCGTTGGCCGCGAAGAACATGTTGGCGTCCGTCGTGGCGCTTTCCTTGAAGACGCCCGAGTTGTAGTCATTACAGACCCACGGACGCTCAGCGGTTGCCTCGAAGTTCCTGTCGAGGGTATAGTCACCGTTGTCGTTGGCCCAGACCAGGAAGTCGGCGATATCTTCAGTCTCGAGATAGGCGATGGGATCTACCATCTGGACGAGACAGCTGCCGTTGGAGGTCAGGAAAACCTTGCTGTCCCGTTCATCGAATGTATTCGGACCGCCGTTCATCTGGCCGCCGGCTTCGAAATCTTCGGGGGAGCTCCACCACCGGGAGATGTCGATCTCAGAGACCATGTAGCCGTCCATGTCATAGATGTAGAAGTCGGCGTTCGGCTCATTGTCGGTGATGTAGTTTTCGTCGACCATGTAGATATACTGGCCGTCGGTCGTGACGCCGGGGCAGAGGCCGCCGAGATAGTTGGCGTATTCGGAGTGGCCTTCCTCACCGAAATCGGTCTGGAGTTCGGCGTCGCCGCCCGGGACCCATTTGTACTTTCCGACACCCTGGACCTTGGTGGTTTTGTTGCGGACATGTACGAAGAATTGATTGAAGTCCGTGGGGAACATTGCGGCATCGCCATAGATCGTCCAGTTTTCACCGAGGGGTACGGTGGTGGCTTCGATGGCGTTCTCGTCATAGGGATCGCTGCCGATCACCCAGCGACGGGATGGTTCATAGAGAATCGGATTCGGATTGGGAAGACCTTCCTCGGTCAGGCCCATGATCTCCGTACCGCGTTCCCACAGCCAGCCGCCGGCGAAGTATTCGGTCATCTTCTGCTTGGCGCCCTGGTTGTCATAGGCCCACATATAATAGGTGTATTCACCAGCGGCGGTGACATTGCCGTCCTGGTCCTTGCCGTCCCACGAAATGGTGGTGGCGCCGACATCAACGCTCTTGAGAGGCGAGTAGTAGACGCAGGTGTCGACTTTGTTGACATAGTGCCAACCGAGAAAGCCATTCTGAGTGGGAGCGATTTCGTCGGCCATGTCCTTTGTGTACACAGCGAAAACGACGCCGGCTTTGGTGCCGCTGACCTGGACCGGAATGTCAAGGTCGGAGCCATCGAAATCATACTGAATGATGGGGTCCGCCGACAGCTTCAAAAGCGTCGGTGCAAAATCCGCGGCGAACGAGGAGGATGCCGCGAAAAGCAGAACTACAGCTACGACGAGTAGCTTTTTCATAATGCCGTTACTCCTTTCAAAAGATGTGTTACGGACGAAACTGATTGGGAAACAACATGTTGGTGGCTACACATCACCTCCTTGCCATATGATTAACTATTGGTATCATGGCGTATATATCAATCTATGAAAATGAATTGTTAGGGTCTTGTCAATACTTTTTTTTTTAATATTAAAAATTTATTATTATTAATTAATGATTTATTGATGATGCCAAAAATCATTTATAATACTGTAATTATTGAATTAAGAAAATATTATACATAAATGAAGCGCAGATTATTGAAATTTTTTCTTGCTTTTTTAAAATAAAGATTTAAGATATTGGTAAAAAAATTACGGGAGTTTGGAAGGGATTTTCTGTCTTTTCACGAAAAAAAAATCGACCAAGATGTCGGGGATGGTGGTATGAAAGCACTGATTATTATTGGTTTGTCGCTCTTGTTTTTTGTTTTGCCTCTCTATGACGCACATGCTGAAAGCGTTTATGAATTACGTAAATTGACGGAGGATGAGTGGCTCTCAATGACCACCGAGGAGCGTCTTCGGGCGCTCTCCGATGCTGTCAAGCATGAACCCAACCAGACCTTTATCGGGCAGTTCGGCCGCGATTACGAGCTCTACAAGCGGTGGGGATACGAATATTATGAAATGGAGGACCGGTACGAGAACTATGCCTTCCGCGGGTATGAAGCCTATAATGTAATCGAGGAGCGCCGCCGCCGCTGGTCATACAACGAGTTCGGCGACAGGATCGCGAAAATGCGTCATAACGCCACGATGTGGCGGGAGAACTATTCCGGTGACGGCACCTATTTCGTGGAGGTGCCCTGGGACTTCATCAATTCCACCTCGGCTTCGGGGACATTCGGCAGTCCGCATGTGGACGGTGTATGGATCGCCCGGGAATCGACCAACGACTGGGCGGTTTCCGTGGTCGGCGCGGGTTCGCTCAGGACAAAGTTCACCCCCCTGACCCTCTCCATCCCCAACATGAACGGCGTTTCCGTTGATTTCCAGTCTGCGAACACCTCGCTCAAGCTGGTGACGAGTTCCTATCTCGGTTCCTTCAGGGGATGGTATATTCAGCCCCCGCGGCAAAGCTATCTGGTGAACCAGGGCGGCGTCATGCTCCGGGGAGGCCGCTTCCGGAGAAAATTCGGAGTGCTGACCCTCGGCGCGTCCTATGCGAACATGTACGGTGTCCAGGGAAACCGCGAGAGGGGCAGCGAATGGAGGGGAACCGTCAACAACTTCACCCCCACGCCGCTGATGCTGGCCGTGCGGTTCCTCGACGATTCCCCGGAGGACCGCGAGGGAGGCCCGGTCGTGTATGACCTCCGGATCAAGATTAACGGACGGTATCATGACGAGTTCATCCCGCAGATCATCTTCGACGACACCAGCCGCGACCGGGTGACCGCCATCACCGACAAGCTCGATGCCACATATCTCGAGCTGCCATCGCCGATCTCCATGGGCAGCACGGCGTTCGATTTCCTCACCATCAACGAGCGCCTGCCGAAATACGTGGATTTCCTTTTCATGCAGGACATGCTCAGGGGCTACAATACCGACAGCGTGGAGGAAAAATTCAGCGCCAATCTTGCCGAACAGTACTACACCATCGCGGAACCCGGCGGCAAGCCTCTTCAGGCGAACGGCACCACGTCGATCGTGTATTTGTTCGATATCGCCTCGTTCAGGGAAAAAATCAATCGTATCGAGGCCGTGACCACGGTGGCGAACGACTATCGCATCCAGACCGCCATGATTTACACCATCGAATCGAAGGGCGGCCATGACCAGTCCGGCAAGACGAAATCATGGTATGACGCCACGTTCTGGCGGACGGCGGCGCAGGCGGAGGGCAACATCAAGGATGGTTCCAACGTTCAGACCATGTCCCTTGATTTCGGTTATCAGGTCGCGTCCATTCTGTATGGCGTCGATGCTGAGCTCAATTATTACGGTTTCAAGGTGAACGGGGAATTCATCACCAATTCCAATCATTACATGTTCTCCGATGGTCAGGCGGGCGAGGGATGGCCCACTACCATCGCCTCCGTTCAACAGCCCAGGAAGGGGCATCGCTGGTCGGAAATCGACAATGCGTGGTATGTCACCGTCGAAAAGGATTGGAAGAATTTCGGATTCGCGGGGGAAATGTTCAAGATGGGCAAGAACTACAAGCCCTATCTCGACTATTACGACGCGGCGGCGTCTTCCGACTGGATGGACCTCATCGACCAGCGGAACGGGTTCGTGCGCATCCCCCTGATCGAGGACAACGATGACGAGGACATGTATCCCGATACCATGGTCATCCAGAGAACCGTGGGCTACAACCTCTGGTCAACGGAGGATCCCGACGGCGTCTTTCCCGGAAACGACCAGGACAACGACGGCATCGCGGACAACAACAAGAACTACAACGGCATACCCGACTATGACGAGCCGTTCCTCATGTTCGATATCGATCCCGACGAGTTCGTGTTCGGCAACGACTACAACAACAACACCATTCCCGACTGCCGCGAAGACGACATGAAGCTCGACACGCCCTATGATCTGGACCGACAGGGCTACCATTTCTACGGGCGCTATACTCCCGGCAGGGCCACGAGCATCGTCCTCGGCTCCATGCACACCAAGGGAGTGGGCATATCCAACAGGACCCATGACGACTATTTGAAATTCATCCTCGATTACGATGTTTTCGATATCGGCAAGCTCTATGCGGAGTACCGGCATGAAAGGATACAGGACAATATCCGCGATCCCTATGTCCAGGTGCGGACCAGCGGACGGGATGCCTATACGCTCACGGGCATGAACGGTTCCATCAGCCGCTTCGCCCGCGACCTCTATTACGATGAGCTGGAATACCGCAACTCGAGGGTCAATCGTCTGTTCCTGGAGTCGAACATCAGGGCCATACCGTCCATCACCCTTCAAAACCACGTCAAGTTCGAGCGCAACGGCCAGATCGAAGGCGACATGTACGACGGGACCTATCAACCCCATGACGTGCTCAATACGCTCGGCATGGTCAACAAGCTCGTCTACACGAAGCGCATGGGCAATTTTGTGTTTTCCCCGGGCATCAAGTTCCGGCTCTACAAGAAGTCGCGCTCCGAATCTCTCCAGCCGCTCAGCCATTATCTGATGCGTATCCCACTCGTAACCCTGAAATATCTCGTCTCCGATGACACGAATATCACTCTCGGGATGCAGGGGATACCGGGCTACGAGTTCAAGCTCACCGACTATGTCCAGCCTGTCAACAATTACCGGCAGAAAACGTATGTTTTTCAGATTGAAAACCGCTCGCCCTATTTCGGATACAACGTCTGGGCATCCGTCGGCATGAGTCTGGACAAACTGAGTTTCGATGAGGATTACCGGAAGTTCGAGGAATACAAATCATCCACAACCTTCGTGAAGGTTTATTTTGGATGGTGATGATTAATAATAGCGTAATAATATGTGGCGGCACTTTATAATAAATTAAAACACGCCATTCTGGTTTAAGGATTATGTTGTTTCCTGGTTCGTTTTTTTAGCTCGAGAATGTCCTTGAAAAGCTATATATCAAAGGAAATTTCGGAAATAGTAAGTTGTCGGGGGGGGTTCTTGATATTATTACAGTTGATGTGGCGCATCGTTTAATTATTTGTTATATTGTTGTGGTTTAAGTGTTTTCCAACGAATCGAAATGAGCACGTGTGTTTTTACATGACGCTGTGCGTGAACATGAAATGAGCAGGCATGCGACTGCGTTTCGGGGCAGTGCGATTGGCGATGTATGCGGTGGCCGCGATAGTGTGCGCCGTCATTGTCGTTCCCGTTCTCATGCCGGAACGATCGCGGGGCGGAATCACCATCATACATCCTTTCGACGGCGCCCTGTTTCCCCGTGACATCGCATCCCCGGAAATAGTGTGGTCGGATTCGAGCGGCGTTGGAGCCTGGACGGTGACGGTTGATTTTTCCGATGGCGGGGAACCGGTTTCAGTGCAGACGGATTCTTCACGATGGATGCCGCCCCGGGACGTGTGGGATGAGATCAAGGAGCGCTCGCTCGAAAGCCCGGCCCGTGTGACGGTCGAGGGAAAGGAATCGTGGTTTGGATTCAGCCGGGTTGTTTCACGGCGGTCCGTAACCATGGCCACCTCCGCCGATCCCGTGGGAGCGCCGGTTTTTTTCAGGACCGTTCCGCTGCCGTTCGAATTCGCGGTGAATCATGTGGAAAGCATTGAATGGCGTCTGGGAGATGTCTCCTCATACGATCCTCCCCGGGTGCTTCTGGAGAACCTGCCCGTGTGCGGGAACTGCCACTCGTTCTCAGCCGACGGGCGTTATCTGGGCATGGATGTGGACTATGCGAACGACAAGGGATCATATATCGTGACGGAAATTGCTGAAAACGTTCGGCTGGACCTGGATGACATCATAACCTGGAGCGACTACAGGTCCGGGGACGGCGAGCCCACATTCGGACTGCTTTCACAGGTGTCGCCGTGCGGACGATACGCGGTGAGTACGGTGAAGGACCGCTCCGTGTTCGTGCCGGTGGACGATATCCGCTATTCCCAGTTGTTTTTCCCTCTCCGCGGGATTCTGGCGGTGTATGACAGGACGAGCGGTGAATTCAGCGCGCTTCCCGGAGCGGATGATCCCGCGTTCGTGCAGAGCAATCCGGCATGGAGTCCGGACGGCCGCGAGATCATGTTCGCCAGGAGCCGCGCGGGCGAGCTCCGACAGGTCGGTGACAGCGTGCTGCTCACTCCCGAGGAATGCGAACAGTTTCTTTCGGGGGGTGAGAAATTCAGGTACGATCTCTATCGCATACCCTTCAATGACGGTATCGGGGGTGAGGCGCGGCCCGTGGAGGGCGCCTCGGACAACGGCAGGAGCAACTATTTCGCGAAATACTCCCCCGACGGCGCCTGGGTGGTGTTCTGCCAGTCGGACAGTTTCATGC
>CAYNWJ010000106.1:6833-10732 GCA_964400815.1 uncultured bacterium | reverse complement strand
CCTGCCATTCCTCGTCGGTGAGACGGCCGTCGGTGAGGGAGCGTTTGAACTCATGATAGGAGAAGGCCGCGCCCTTTGTCAGGGTGGGAACGCCGTTCACCGGGGCGACCACATAGATCTCGAGAGGATGGCCGACGCCAACCTCGAGGGCCTCGTTCAGGTTCGGATCGGTGTGGACATCGGCGATGACCGCCATGAAATCGTCGGCCTCGCTCTGGTAGCTGTCGTGCTCCGAACCGAAGGTGACGAGCTTCTCGATGGTATCCCCGAAATTGGCGATGACCGCGAACTCGGCCTCGGTGGGCGTGACATTCTCGAGCTCCTTCACCGCGATGGTCTTGAGCTGGACCATGAGCGTGGTGAAATCGTCGAGGCGCGTCCCGATTTCCATGTGGAGAAGCCCGCGGGATTCGAGACCGCCGCGCATGAACCGGGCCAGCGCCGCCAGACGGGCGTACACCTCGGGCCGCGGTTCCACATAGCCCATCACCAGGTCGGGAGGCAGGGGCTGGGAGGTCTCGAATGTCTCGCTCTGCTTGGCGTACAGGATGGTGTCATGACGGAGCTCCGCCCAGGAACCCAGCGCCGTGTTGAGGTCCTTGTCCACCCAGGCCGTGTTCTGCATGAACATGGGATAGCCCTCACCCTTGACATCGAGAAGGGGGGCGATGGTGTAGAGCCAGTTGTAGTAGAGGTTCTTCGCCCAGGTTTCGGGGCCGAGCGCGGCGAATTCCGCCTGAAGCTTCTCCATCTGTTCCTTGTATTGGCCGTACCGGGTCTGGTCATAGACGGTGTCGAGGAGCTCCCAGGCCCGTCCGCTTCCCATCACCGACATGACATCGAGGCCCATGGGCATCAGACGGCCATAGACGAAATTCTCCACCAGCTGGTCCAGGGCATGGGAATCGGGGATGAACCGCTGTCCCATGACACGCATGCCCTTGCCCGCCTTGACCGTGATGAGGGGATCGGGCAGGCGTTCGAGGGCCTTCGCGATGAAGGAATCGACGTCGCCATCCTTGCCGAGCTCGTCGGGATAGTGGGCGGGATTGGCGGAGAATGCGCCTTCAACCAGCGTCCAGTAGTCGCGGTACAGGATGTCGTCCGCCTCGCCCACGAAGAAGACGGTGGGACGGTAGATGCGCTCCCACAGGGTGGACGCCGCCTCGCCGCCCGCCGCAGCGAACTCGAGCGCCGCCGCAGCGAGGATTGCCTGACGCGCCGTATGCCGCAGTCCGGCCGCCGTGGCGCCTTCGAGGTTCAGGCTGAAGGTTATGCGGCCGTACCACATCATGGCGCGGAAATACCGCTCCAGCTCCACGGACCGGGTGTAGTGGCCCCGGGGCTTGTACTGGCTGTAGTCCTCCTGGTAGGGATAGTCAGCGGTATAAAAGAGGGGCGACGCCACATACCCCCCGGAAAGCTCCATGATCTTCGCCACTTCCGCATCCACCGCCTCCGCAACGCGCGGGTCGACGGCGGCGTCCGGATCGAGGAGCCTGAGCGCCACGGAGAAATAGGCCGCGTTGCCGAGGGCCGCCGCCTTCACGTCCCCGTCTGTCGCTGCGTCATACTGGGAGAATGACTGTCCGATCATCGCCGTCGTCAGACGCTCAAGGTCCCCGATGAAGTAGTTCACCTCGAGGATGCGCAGCATGTAGTCGTAGAGGATGTGGTAGGTGTGCAGACATGCGTCGGTGGTCACGAAGGACGGGACCTCGGCGTCGAGGGTCTCGTTGTAGATGTCGTAGGGCTGGCGGTAGCGGCTCGCGACACAGGCGAAACCGTTCTTTTCGATGAGCGAGACCGCGGCGGGGTCGAGTGTGAACCGATCCCTGTTCGCCACGTTGGCGAGGCCTGATTCGATCTCGTAGGGCGCGACCGATGGCGTGACATCCACCGGCTCCGGGCGATAGACGCCGAATTCGGTCTCGACGCTCCCGGTGATATCAGCCACGTTGGACGCCGCGTACGCACCGCCCGCGTGAGCCAGAACCGAAAAAAGAAGAAGAACAAGGAAGATTATTGTACCGCGTGAATGCATGATATCGCCTCCTGTACGATGTGTTGTGAGCGTTTCACTCGTTCGATGAAGCATCGCATCTGGAAGCGTGTCGTCCGCGGTGCGCGGAAGGGGCTTGTCACCCGCCGGAAGTTCGGCCCTTCCCCCCGCGTGTATCGCGTGTGTGGGGAGAGGAGCGTTCGGCGCGCTGACGGCGTTTTTCTCGTTCAGCCTCCTGCCGCCGTTCGAGCTCGCCTTCGACTGTCCCGATCTCGTCCTCTATCTCGCCGAGCACCCGGAGAATCGTCCTTACCTGATCCGTTTCCATGGGCTCGACGCCGTTTTCGAGCAGACGATGCACCGTTCTGCCGAGGATCCTGAGATGATTGGTCCGTTTGCGCTTCAGCAGGGTCCGTTTCGCCCTGAGATCGGTGAGCCGCATCTCGGTGACCACATAGTCCGCTGCGACCGAGATCGCCCGGTCGAACGCATGGGACCGTATCGCCTTACCGGTCAGCCGTCCCAGAATCCTGATGAGTCTCGCCATTGCCCGTCATCTCCCGCGGTGAATGATTACAGCGCACATTTATAATGTACGCCAGACGGCAAACGAAGACAAAGGAGATTTTCGAAACGGATACTGAACGGGAGCGCGACACCGGATCGAACGACGCTCCGGAATACTGTGGCGACAGTTCCGTCGATACGCCGACGACAACGCTTTTGAATCTCTCAACTACCTGATATTGTTCTTCTTATGCCACCCTCCCATGTTTTGTTTTCGACAGTTTCGTCGATTCCACAAGTGCCACCGGCATAAGCAGCATCTGACTGCGTTATTGCTATTTTATTGTTGCACAATCGCTTGCATGCATCCATAAAATGGATCGGTTCTTCGGCACAATCATTGCGTACACAGTAAAATGCAAACAGCGGGCCAACCTGACAACCAATCGAATCTCAAGAGAGAGCTTCACTCATGAAACGCACGTCCACCATACACACGACACTCACACTGATAGCACCACCGTTGATCGCCGTCGTCTTCCTTTTCCCGGGAAGCCGTACGCCCCAGGCTCAAACGCTGGAGAGCGGGCCATCCCCTTCGGTGCGTACGGCCTTCATAGACGAGGACGGCGACGGCATCAACGATATCCCGGCCGATACGGCGGGGGAGACAGTCGAGCCCGAAAAAAAACCTTCGACGAACGACACCGGTAAAAAAGCGGGTGTGAGAACGGCAGGAAAAGAACGTAAAAGAGCCGTCGAGGGAGCTGCCGTACGAACAGCCATCGAAAAGTTCGACGAAAGCGTCAACTGCATGCTCATGAACCGTTTCAGGCACGACGACACCGAAGGAATGTTCGACTTTTGCAATCCCCACGAGAGTTTCACGCGGGTCATGCGGGGAGCGAGACGGATGGCGAAGAACGGCAACGGCATATGACAGGCAATGCATGAAGAATGACGGTGCGGGTCCGGGTAACATGGGATAAACACACCGGCGAAAACTCATCATCCCGGCCCGCACCGTTCCGATACAGAGGAAAAAGGCATCCCGGATTCCGGGATGCCTTTTTCAACAGGGAAATCAATGGTTACATGAGAAATGACATCCATGGCTAAAAAAGATACGTGTCTTGTTTCCCAATCCCGTCACCCATGGCAGAATATGCCTGGGCAACGAATTATAACCATCTCCTAGAATTTAACACATGAAAAAACCATGTCAAGAGAATAATTTATTTTATTTTCCCCTCCAAACATTTCTTTGGAGCCATCCTGGCTCCCGGATACCGTCATGTCCATGATACCCTGTCACAATTACAGGATCGCATGCAATGCGGCTGGCAAACGGCCGGCCGGTCACTGATGAAAATTCCGATATTTTCAAAAT
>CAYNWJ010000106.1:0-6823 GCA_964400815.1 uncultured bacterium | reverse complement strand
ATACGTCATTACGGCATGTCCGAAGCGTCCAGCACCCGGTACTCTCCGTTACGCGCCTCCCATTCCCTGATGGCTGCATGGAGTTCCGTGCGTGCGAACTGAATCATTCCAAAGGAAAGGCGGAGGATACGGTCCACCTGATCGTCGGAGATGGAGCGGGCGTGACGGTTGCCCCAGGCGCGGCGGAGGGCTATGGCGAGGATGTGGACCATGTCGTGACCGCGGCAGACGTGCCACGAGTCGCGGTGGTCCTCGTCGAGAAGCCGGCGTATGCGCGCCTTCATGTCGCGGACGGAGAAGCGCACGGTTTTCGAGTTGAGGCGGACTTCGCGGATGAGGGTGTCGATGTTCGTGACGGGGACGCCGTCCCTGATCTCGACAACGGCGTCGAAGGAAAGGTTTTTGAAGCGGAGTGAGAGGTTGTCCCGCGTGGAGCCGGAAATCCAGCGGATGTCGCCGATGGGCCTGGCGGCATGGAGGAGCGCGTGCCGCACGTCTTCCTTCATGCGCGAGAGCTTGTTCGCAGAGCCGAATTCCGCGAGCACGGCATCCAGTGAATCGGATGCGATGATCATGGTCTCGAGATCATGGGTGTCGGTGACGAGCACGTTTTCCGAAGGCGACTCCTCCCCGTCGAGCTGCCAGAAATCGCTGTCCACCACGGCCAGGACGCCGTCGTGGCGGGTGGATTCGAGCAGCTCCACGGCGGCGATGGCGTTCGATTTGCCGTGGGCGGGCACGATACGGCAGCGCTCGCCGTCCACGAAACGGCCATAGGCGCGTGCGTCGGTGTCCCCCTCGACCACGACCACCGCACCGGTGAATACGGGACGCATCATGCGCACCTGGTTTGCGATGTCATGTGGCGTGATGCTCTCTCTCATGAACGGGGGTCCTTCAGTTCCACGGCGAGATTCCAGCGGTCGTGAATGATCTGCGGGGAATGGGTCGCCACGACGGCGTCGAATCCGGCGAGAAGGTTGACCTTCTCGATGTCGCGGATGAATTCCTGCTGCCAGACGACGTGCAGGGACAGCTCGGGCTCGTCGATGAGGATGAGTGAATCCGGGGACACGTGGAAGAGCAGCTCATACAGGAGCACCACGAGATGCTGTTCGCCCGAGGAGAGCATGTCGGGCGGGAGAACGCGGCCGTCGGATGTGCGGACGACGAAACCCTCACGCCGGGAAATCTCCACGGTCTTGTGGTTGAAGCGGGCGTTCACGATGCCGAGCAGCAGCTCGATCTTTTCCGCGAAATCGTCGAAGACGGCGAGCTTCTTCTCAGTATCCTCGAGATAGACGGCGAGGACGGTGCTGTTGGAATCGTCGATGAGGTCCAGCAGATCACCGTCCACATCCTGCGAATCCACCAGCCCGGCCCGTACAAGGCGTCCGCGCTTCTTCTCCATGCAACGGAACCGCTCCTTCATGTCCTCGAGGGGAAGATCGGGCTGACCCGCTTTGAGGAGCCTGACGGGGAAGGTACGGTCGAGGGACTGGGAGAGCCCGGCGTATTCCGCGAGCACCTCCTGGATGCGCGTCCTGATATCCCCGTCGAAATCGTTCACGGTCTGGAAGCTGTAGGGCCAGGTATCGTCATCGAGCCGCGCAAGCCGCTCGGTATGGATGAAGCGGACGTCGACGGACTCCTTGAGGCCGGAAAGCCACTTCGGTTCGGTGACAGCGCCGCCGTTTTCCCGCACCTCGAAGCTTTTCCGCGCACCGCGCCTGCCCTTGCCCGAAAACACAAGCACGACGGCGTCACCGGTTTCCCTGCGTTCGACCGAAAGATCGCCGCCGCCGTGGAACGTGACGGTCACCGATCCGAAGGGGATGCGGAACAGTTCGTCATAGGATACGGCAAGCGGTGAGAACAGCTCGTTCACCAGCGACAGGGTGAAGGTCTTGCCGAAGCCGTTGGGGCCATAGACGATGGTTATCCGCTCATCGTCCTTGAGCGGGATTTCATGGTCGAAAATGCCGAAAAGTTTTTCGACACGTATGGATCGTATTCTCATGGCGTTCTCCTCCCGGGGACATGTGCCTTCCGGAATAATACGGACCCCATGCGCCCGGACGCAACGGAAATCCGTCCCGGAGACACCCTGTCCCGAGGGGAAAGGCGGCGCGGTCGGGGAAAAAGAACTTTCAGGAGACGGCATCGGCTAGTATATATCGTTATCCACGGTCCGGCCGCGGACCATATCGAAAAATGCGGCGGCCGCCCGTGTCATTGTCATGCACACTCTCGGATGGAGTCGGTCACACATGGGATCGCGATGGAAGCTCAGGCGCGTGGGTATCGGTTCGGCGATGAAGATCGGCGGGTTCATGGGATGCGCGGCGGGATTCATGTTCGGCGTGGTATGGGGGTTCTTCATGGCGGTTTTCTCCGCCGCGGTATCCTCCCTGCTGGATGTCCCCGCCACGGGAGCGGGCGCGGCCGCGCTTCTGATCACTCCCTTTTTGGCCGCACTGGCATACGGCCTCGTGTGCGCCTGCGCTGCGGGTTTCATGGCGCTGTTCTACAATATCGCCGCCGGTCTCATGGGCGGAGTCGATATCGAGCTGGAATCCCCGAAGAGCGACCACTTTCACCCCATGATCTGACACACGGAAACACTGAAAAAGGCAAACCCCTCCGGCATCATTCGAGACCACCGAAACTCCGGCAGTCCGGGCGTCCCTCAAAGCGGGGGACCGGACGGAACGTCCGAGGAGGGTCTCTTGGCAGGGAGGCACCACTCACCCCCTGTCACTGGCGTGACATCCCCCTCTCCCGCCGCGAAAGAGGGGGAATCAGTGGTACAAGATAAGTGTTGAGATTCCGGGAATCTCTTCGCAGGGACCCGGATGACGCGTAAGGCGCATGATCCGCCCCCGCACCGGCCCGTTCAACGCGCGAGCGATGGCTCCCGGTCGTCTTCCCCGGCAGCCCGTCCCGTGTTCAGGGTTGCCGTCACACGCCCATAGTGCTCCATGAGCTTTTCGAAAGTGCATTCCCAGGAATATCGCTCCACGGCCATCTTTCTTGCCGCGCTTCCCTTTTCCCGGCAGTCCCCGTCAAAGATGTACTCGATCGCCCTTGCCATGGCTGCGGGAGAGCCCGGTTCGCAGAGGGTCCCCACGGTCTCGTCGATGCGCTCGACGAGAGCTCCGGCCCTGACACCGACTGCGGGCAGCCCGGATGCCTGCGCCTCGAGGACGGACAACCCGAACGTCTCGAAGGGCCCGGCAGTGACATAACAGTCTGCGGAGGCGAGACATCCCGCGAGGTCTTCCTTGTCGCTCATATAGGGAAGAAAAACGATGCGGGGATCACGGGCCGCCGCCTTCTCCATCGAATCGGCGAGCGGACCGCCTCCAATGAGCAGAAGCCGCGCCCGCATGTCACCGGGCAGCCGCTTGAATGCATCGAGGATCACATCGATTCGTTTCTCACTGTCCAGCCTGCCCGAATAAACGAGCACGAAATCCCCGTCACCGAAGCCGAAGCGCGCCCTGATCGACGGGTTTCGTTTCCAGGGAGCGTAGAGCCTGGTATCGACACCCAGCGGTACATGCTCGACCGCGTGCACCCCGTACCCCCGAAGGCGGTTTCGCAGGATGAGCGATGGCGACACGGTGAGATCGAAGCGGTTGTACACGGTACGGATATAGCGTCCGGCGACGAATTTCGCGGCGTTGGCGGATGTCCTTCCGAGTAAAGAGCGGACAGCCGTCTCGACATACGCAGTGGGGAAATCGGTGTGATGGAAGCCGGTGACGGCGCACCCGCCGCAGTCGCGCTGGTGCCTGAAGACCGCCCAGGGGAGGGTGTAGGCGCTCCCGAGCTCGATCAGGTCCGGCCGCTCCCGCTCGAGGATGGAGGTCACCTTGTCGAGGGCGAGCACGATGCGATAGGGTTCGCATCCCGGGATGAACGGCGACGAGACGGTATGGACGGTCAGACGCCCCTCGTGCGTGCATCCGTCATATCCGCCCGGCACGATCAGAACATGCTCGTGCTCCGTCGCGCGCTCAAGATAGCGCCGCTTCTCGGTGATGTAGGTTCGAATGCCGCCGCTCGTGGGCGTGTATGCCTGGGTTATGTCGCACAGCTTCATCGGTATCCGCCCTTGTTTACCAGCATGAAATATCAGTCCGCGGCGGCTATGGCGCTTCGCCGCACAACATCGCCGGAACTGTCATGCCTGAAATCAGGACGGCGGGTGCGGGGAGTGGAGCCATCGCTGGTAATGATGTCCAGCACGGCGTTCCAGTCGAAGTCGGACACAGCCCGCTGGCGGGACCGTCTTCTCAGCTCGGAATAGCGCTCCGGTTCTTCCTCGATCATCGTGAGCACCCTGCTGATGGTCTCCACCCAGAGCATTCTGTCGGAAGCGTCCGCCGCGAATCCGGTCTCACCCTCGACAACGATCTCCCGGGGACCGCCCACCTCTGAAACCATGGCGGGCAGGCCGCAGGCATGGGCCTCGAGGACGACCATGCCGAAGGTGTCGGTGGTGCTCGGGAACACGAACAGGTCGGAGCCGGAATAGATGGACGGCAGAACGTCGTGCCCCAACCGTCCGGTGAAGACGATGCGCGGGTTTTTGCCGTGCTTCTTCGAAAGCTCCTCCAGATCCGGTCCTTCGCCCGCGATGACGAGATTGACATCACCGTGCCGGGCGGCCACTTTCTCATATACATCGAACAGGAAATGGATGTTCTTGTCGCGCGAAATGCGCCCCGCGAACAAGAGGTTCCTCCCTTCCGGAAGACCAAAGGTCCCGCGCATGAAATCCCGCCCGTCCGGCACGGGCCTGAACTGACCCGAATCGATCCCCCGCCTGAAGACCGACATCTTCGAACGGTCGTATCCACGCTCGTCGAGAATATCGATATACTGGCGCGTGGGCACCCTGTTCTCGTCCACCGCCGAATAGAACCATTTGAGATAACTCTCCACCAGGTTGTCCACCGCGGCGTCGTCACCCAGGTGATGCACCTGCGAGGTGAAATCGGTGTGATAAACCCCGATGCTTCTGGCATTGAGCAGCCGGGCAACGATCAGGCCGAACAGGCCCACGGGACCGGGCGTGGATATATAGACCTCGTCCGGCTCGAAATCATGGAGCATCTTGATGGACCTGAGCAGGGACGGGATCCTCAGGGTATAGTGCTCGTAGAAGGGCAGGCTGAAATCGTAGATGGACGGGAGGTTCACCACGTTCGGCGGAAGCTCGGACGGTGTATCGTCGCCGGGAAATGACGAGACGATTTTCAGGTTCCTGTTCTTGAGATAGGACAGCCAGCCGATCTTCTTCACGGTCATCGAGACCCCGTTCATGTAGCTCAGTGTGTCGGTGAACCAGAGAATACGCTTCTCTCCGGAACCGCCTCCCATTTCCAGATCGGCCCGGAGTTCCTTGACGATGTTCCGTTTGCGGTTGAAATGCTTGAGCGTGGAATAGAACGGAACGGTGAGAAAGATCCCCGGCAGGGAGGACGACACGTTCTTGAGCAGGTTCGGGATGTCCCCCGTCTGAAGATCGCGCTCGAGCGAACGCAACAGAATCATGAAGAACTCGTCCGAGATGAGGGCGAGTCTGTCATAGAAATTTCCGAGCTTTTTATCAATTGATGCGTTTTTGTTGTTCGATACGTTGTCGAACAGGTCCCAGTAAAGCTCCTGGAGCCCTCCGGAACCGTTGCCGCGGCTCTTCAGCGTCTTGTAGGTCTTGAGCTTGAAGGTGTCCCGCAGGCTCCTGGTCCCGGAATCGAACAGCGCCTCGCTCACATGGGAGAACAGGGACTGTGAAAGAGCGTTGCTCTTGGTCTTGGAAAAGTCATAGGCGACCTTGTATATGGTGAATGCCAGGGACTGGTAATCACTGAAACCGCCGCCCGAAATCGACTGTCTGTTTCTAAGATTGTTGAGGAATTCCTCGATGTTCCGCGCCTCGACAGTGGTGTGGGTCCTGCCGATGAACATGCCCGCGTGATCGTCGGACCCACCGGTGAAACCCTTGATCCAGGGCCTGTCGCCATAGGGCTCGATGCCATGACGGTCCCGGAGCCGTTCGATGTGCCCGGGCGTGAGGTTCATCAGAAGGTCCATCCAGGGCTGATTGTTGAGCTTGGTGCGGGCGCCGTTCCTGCTTTCGAAAACATCGAACAGGAGGATGAGTTTCCCGAGGTGGTCGATGGTGAGCCGGTCGTTGACCGAATAGGTGGCGTGCGCCACGGAATGGGCGATCCCCTCTGCCCTGATGTAGTCACGCAGGTCATGGATATTCGTCCGCAGCCGCTGAATCTCGTCATGCTGCCTGACGGTGATGCCGTAACAGAGCACATGCACCTTGCACCGGTCCTCGGGGAAATAGGCGGTCGCCTCCATGCCCACGAAGAAATCCCCGGGGTGCCGGTCCTTGAGCATCAGCGCACCCTCTATGGTATTGTGATCGGTCAGGGTGACGAAGCTCATGCCCCGTTCCTTCGCCCTGCGGTAAACGAACTCGGGATCGGTATAGGACTCGCTCGCCCCGATGCGCTGAAGGAACCATTCGGAAGGATGACTGGAGAACCGTGAGTGCACGTGCAGGTCAGCTTTCGCCATGACGGGGGAACCTCGCTGGAAGTGAACGAAGCGGTGCAGTGGGATGTGAATCATCCAACCGCACCATATCTTGTATTTATCATCACAATCAATACAATATTTGGGCTTTTCTTCGCCATTCAATGTATAACCCGAATGTTTGCGGCGGATGAATGCACTGTTTGGATTATGTTATTATTCGGACCGCTTTCCGCTTGCGACACCCCGTCTAATGTTTGTG
>CAYNWJ010000105.1:3901-10787 GCA_964400815.1 uncultured bacterium | reverse complement strand
AAATTTTACCAAATAATATCATATTGATCGGTCCCACTGGCGTTGGTAAAACGGAAATCGCCAGAAGATTAGCCAGACTGGCGAGCGCACCATTCATCAAAGTCGAAGCATCGAAATTTACTGAGGTTGGCTATGTGGGGCGCGATGTGGAATCCATCATCAGGGATCTGGTGGACCTGGCGGTCACCATGGTCCGGGAGCGCAAGGCCGAAGAGGTGAAGGACGAGGCGGAGCGGCGCGCCGACGAGCGGGTGCTGGACCTGCTGTTGCCGTTCGGGAACGACGACGCCCCGGAGGGCATTCCCGGGGATCGTCTGCACAAGACCCGCAGCAAGCTGCGCGATCAGCTCGAAAACGGTTCCCTCGAGGACCGCGTCGTGGAGATCGACATCTCCGAGGAACGCAACCAGGTCATCGAGGTGTTCACCCCCCAGGGCATGGAGGAGATGGGACTCAATCTTCAGGAGCTGTTCGGCGGCCTGATCCCCGGACGGTCGAAGAAGCGGAAGGTCCGGGTCGGCGAGGCGCGGACCATCTTCCGGCAGGAGGAGAGCCGCAAGCTCGTGGACACCGACGGCATCGCGCGTGAAGCGGTGGCAATGGTCGAGGACTCCGGCATCGTGTTCATCGACGAGATCGACAAGATCGCCGGCAACTATTCCCACGACACCATCGATGTGTCCCGCGAGGGTGTTCAGCGGGACATACTGCCCATTGTCGAGGGATCGAATGTCATGACCAAGCACGGCATGGTGAAGACGGATCACATCCTCTTCATCGCCGCCGGAGCGTTCCATTCCTCGAAACCGTCCGACCTCATTCCCGAGCTGCAGGGACGTTTCCCCATCAGGGTTGAGCTCGACAGCCTGGACGAGGACGATTTCTACCGTATACTGAAGGAGCCGCGCAACGCACTCGTCAGGCAGTACCAGGCGCTTCTGCGGACGGACGGCATCGAACTGGGCTTCACCGACGAGGCGATTCGGGAGATCGCCCGGAGCGCGGCCTCGGTCAACAGCCAGATGGAGAACATCGGCGCCCGGAGGCTCCACACCATCATGACCACGCTCCTCGAGGACATTCTCTTCGAGGACCCGGTCGAGAGCGGAAAGACCAGGCGGCGGATCACCAAGGCCATGGTGGTGCGCGAACTGAAGAAGATCATCGGCGATGAGAATTTGAGCAGGTATATATTGTAATTGCGGCGGACGGTGGCGCGCCGGTCCCGGTTGCGCCCTGATCCCGGACACCGCGAGCGGAGAGGGACATGAAAAAGGATTTTCTGACGATCTCGGACATCACCCGTGACGACTATGAGCATCTCATGCGGACCGCCCTGGCGATCAAGGGGGACATATCCGCCCATTACTCGGCCCTGATCGGCAGGACGGCGGTGCTGATCTTCGACAAGCCTTCCCTGAGGACCCGGGTGACCTTCGAGGTCGCCATGTGCCAGTTCGGGGGAAAGAGCATCTACATGCCGGGGCAGGACGTGCAGCTCGGCGTACGTGAAACGGTGGCCGACGGCGCCCGCAACCTCTCGCGCTGGGTCGATGTCATCGTCATGCGCACCTTCGGCCACGACACCATCGTGGAACTGGCGCAAAACGCCGATGTGCCGGTGATCAACGCCCTCACGGACCTGACGCATCCCTGCCAGGCGCTCGCCTGTCTTCTCACGCTGCGGGAGCATCTCGGGGATGTGGCGGGAAAGACGCTCACCTTCGTCGGCGACGGCAACAACGTGGCGCACAGCCTCATGCTTCTGGCGCCGCTGGCGGGCATGGATTTCGTCATGTGCTGTCCCGGGGGATACGAGCCCGACCCTGAGATCGTGGCGCGCGCGGAAGCCTCGGCGGGAGCACACGGAACGACCTGCCGGCTGACCGGCGATCCGGCGGACGCGGTCCGGGACGCCGCTCTCGTCTACACCGACGTGTGGGCGAGCATGGGACAGGAGAACGAGGCCGGGAGCCGCGCCGACATCTTCCGGCCGTATCAGGTGAACGCCGGCCTGATGGCGAAGGCGCCGTCGAACTGCCTGGTCACCCACTGCCTGCCCGCCCATCGCGGGGAGGAAATCACATCTGATGTGCTCGACGGCCCCAACAGCATCGCCTTCGACGAGGCGGAGAACCGCCTGCATGCCCAGAAGGCCGTGCTCTTCGAGCTCCTGGGCGGAACGATCATGAACGGCTGAATCCGGCGGTCGGGACGGGACACCGGAACGGAGGGGCGACAGGCCGTACTGCGGCGGATATCGATGAATGGAACCATGCATGACATGCAGGCCGTTACGGGTGTGCCGGCGGTCCGGGGAAGAAGGCGATTCACCTGCGCGGTAATTGCCTTGTTTGTTTTGTTCGCCATGTCCTGCTCCAAGCAGGGCTATCCGCCGGGAGGGCCAGACGACGAGACGCCGCCGCGGCTGACATCATCAGTGCCGGCCCCCTTCGCAACCGGAGTGGCCCGCGATACCCGTGTGGAACTGGAATTTTCCGAGTCCATGGACGTCCGCACGGTTGAGGACAACCTGTTCATCGTACCCATCCCCCCCGCCTGGCCCGTCCTCGAGTGGGAGGACCGTGACACCCGTCTGGCCGTTCAGTTTCAGGAGCCGCTCCTCGACGGCACCACCTATGTGATCTCAGTGGGCACCAAGGCCCGCGATCTGCGGAACAACCAGCTCGACGAGGCGATTCTCCTGTCATTCTCCACGGGCGACACCATCGAGAACAGGAAGATCAGGGGGACGGTGATTCCCGCCACATTCCGCGGCGAAGACCGTGAGAGCGTGTCCGCGGTCGATGTGGCTGCCTACCGTCTTTCCGGGGCGGCGGAGAATCCCGATCCCCGGCGGGACATACCGGATTATGTGACCCAGAGCGGCACGGACGGGGGATTCGAGCTCATCGGGCTGTCTCGCGGCTCCTATCGCCTCTTCGCCATCGGCGACCGGGACCGCAACGGCTTCTATTCGGAAGGGTACGACATGATCGGCGTCTCTTCCGCGGATGTGACCCTCGCCGGTGACGATTCCCTGGCCCTTTCGCCCTTCATCGCTGTGGGAATGCGGGACACCAGCATGGTGCAGCTCATTTCCATCAGCGTTCCGGACAGCCGGCGCATCGAGCTTTTTTTCAACAGGCCGGTCGATGCAGGGTCCGCACGGATCGAAATTGCCGGTCTCGATGTGCGGGAATGGTTCCGTCCCGGCGGTCAGCGGCCCATGCTGTCAGTCGCCACCGCCGAACAGCAAGATGGAAAGCGCTATGAAATAGCCGCCCTCGAAGCGGAGGATGCATTCGGCAACAGCCTCATGCCCCTTGATACCGCGCCATTCTTCCGGGGGACCGACACGCCAGACACGACGGCGCTCGCGGTTGATGCGGTCGAGCCGGAACTTCTGGTTCCCGGCGGCGCCGCCGTGACCGTTGTGTTCAACCGCGTCCTCGATCTGAAGGGCGGGCCCGACGACGCCGTACGCTCCGTGGAACCGTCCATGGACATCACGGTGACACGGTCCGCGCCGAATGTCCTTTCTTTCGCTCCCGGGGATTCATGGCCCGGTGGAACGGCGGTGACCGTCTCCCCCGACCGCGATACTGTGAGGGGACATGCGGGAAACATGCTCACGGAGGACGGCGCGGCGGTGCGTTTCAGGGTGGCTGCAAAGGACACCCTCGGGTTCATCGGGGGGACGATCGAGGACCCGGCTCCCGAAGGCGAATACCGGCTCATGTTCGACAACATCGACGCCGGAACGGGGTTCGAAATGACCGTGGGAGACACCGGACCCTGGGAAACGGGTCCCGTGCTACCCGGCCGTTACCTGCTCAGGGCATGGCGCGACGACGACGGTGACGGTGTCCGTTCCGCGGGATCGGTGAAGCCGTTCCGTTTCGCCGAGCCCGTATTCGAGCTGGCGGACACGCTCGCGGTGGTCTCCCGCTGGACGAACGGCGACAATGTCGTGGAGTTCCGCTAGCAGGCTGGACGTCTCCCGGAAACGGTACATTGTGAAATTCACGTATCCTCCTTTGCGGTCAGGGATGTTTTTCCGTATCTTTACAAGAGAAGACCGGGCGGGGCTGCGGCAGTAAAAATTTCGGATGTCCGGATAACCCACTCCGGACTTCGTCCTCGTCCCCCTCACAGGGGGAGCCATGTGCCGCCGGCGTTTGCCATACCTGCCTCCCCTGTCAGGGGAGGCGCCGCGACAGTGGCGGAGGGGTTATATAATCGATGGCCGGCTCTGATCAGATGCTCGCGTCATATCGTTAAAAATGCGTTGCTTGCTGAATGTGATAACCGGAAAAAAATAGTGAATTCAATAAACGGTATTTTCGACGGGAGGGTTTCATGAGCGAGTATGTCAGCAGGGGGAGAAAAGCGAGGAGGTGTTACGGTTTCGACGAGGTGGCGCTCGTTCCCGGCAATGTCTCCATCGATCCCTACGATGTGGACGTTTCCTGGAAGCTCGGCGACATCAGGATCGATGTGCCGATCCTGGCCGCGGCGATGGACGGTGTGGTGGACACGAACTTCGCCGTTCTCATGGGGAAGCTCGGCGGAATGGCCGTTCTCAATCTCGACGGCATCCAGACCCGGTACGAGGACTCCGATACGGTGCTGGATGAGCTCACCAGCCAGACCAGGGAAGAGGCCACCAAGCTCCTCCAGACCATCTACCGCGAGCCGATCAAGGAGGAGCTGATCGAGAAGCGTGTTGCCGACATCAAGGCCGGCGGCGTCAGCGCGGTCGTTTCCTGCATCCCCCAGAACGCCGACCGTTTCGGCGACATCGCCCAGAACGCCGGTGTGGACATTTTCGTGGTCCAGTCCCAGGTCAGCACCGTGCGGCACATCTCCTCCCGGTACGAGTCGTTGAACTTCGAGACATTCTGCAAAAAGATGAATGTGCCCGTGTTCGTCGGCAACACCGTGACCTATGAATCCTGTCTGGAGCTGATGCAGACCGGCATCTCCGCGGTGCTTGTGGGGATCGGCCCCGGAGCCGCCTGCACCACCAGGGGCGTGCTCGGCATCGGCGTTCCCCAGGTGACCGCCACGGCTGACTGCGCCGCCGCCCGTGATTTCTGGTACAAGAAATCCGGAAAGTACGTTCCCATCATCACCGACGGCGGCATGCGTGTGGGCGGGGACCTGTGCAAGGCCATCGCCAGCGGCGCCGACGCGGTCATGATCGGATCGGCCTTCGCCCGTGCGAAAGAGGCGCCCGGAAATGGTTTCCATTGGGGCATGGCCACATCCCACGAGAACCTGCCGCGCGGCACCCGTATCCACGTGGGCGTCACCGGAACGCTGGAACAGATCCTCTTCGGGCCCGCCGAGCTGGACGACGGCAGTCAGAACCTGGTGGGAGCGCTCAAGACTTCAATGGGCGCCCTGGGCGCGGCGAACATCGGCGAAATGCAGCTGGCCAAGATGATCATCGCTCCCTCGATCCAGACCGAGGGCAAACTTTTCCAGACCGCCCAGCGCGTGGGCATGGGCAAGTCCTGACATTGTCCTGGGAACGGAGGTGATCGGGTACGGGAACCACGAAACGAAAAGAGAACCGCCATCAGTGTCGCGCCGCGTGGCTGTGCGGTTGTGCTGTATTCGCCGTGCTGATTAGCGCAATCGCGTCCTCCACGGGTGCGGGAGAAGCGTTCCCGGTGGCGCGTCTCAAGTACGAGGGAGGCGGAGACTGGTATTCGAACCCGTCTTCGCTCCCCAATCTCATGCGGTTCGCCCGGGAGCATACGGGCATCCCCCTGACCGATGACGAGGCCGTGGTGAGCGTGGCCAGTGAGGAACTTTTCTCCTATCCTGTCGTCTATATGAACGGGCACGGGAATGTCAGGTTCTCCCGGAGGGAACAGGAGCGGCTCAGACGCTATCTCACCTCAGGCGGGTTCCTGATAGCCGACGACAATTACGGTATGGACGAGAGTTTCCGCCGTGAGATGGCCCGGGTCTTTCCCGACAAGGAGCTGGTGCTCCTGCCGAAGGACCACCCCGTTTTCAGCGTGACCTTCGCCTTCCCCGGCGGCCTTCCCAAGGTGCACGAGCATGACGGGAAACCGTCGCAGGCATACGGCATCTTCCACGAGGGACGCATGGTGGTGTTCTATTCCTTTCAGGCGGACCTGGGCGACGGCTGGGAGGACCAGGCGGTTCACGGCGATCCCGAGCCGGTGAGGCGGCAGGCGCTCATGATGGGAACGAATATCCTCGTGTGGGCCCTGACCCGCTGACACGCCGGAGCGTTCGGCCATCCGGGCTGCCGGCGTTCCGGACACCCTCTCCGATGAATCCCGTTTCCCCGGATGCAGACCTTTCACCGTCCGACATGTGCGGAGCGATATGACCACGGAACCATCCTACAGCGTCATCATGGAACGCCTCGCCCGCGTGAGGAGGCGCTATGTCCTCACGAGCGTGGCCGAAGCCCTTCTGGCCGGTTTCTCCGCCGCCGCCGTCCTGTTTCTCATGGCGGGGCTCGCGGAGGCGTTCTACTATCTTCCGCCCCAGGTCAAGCGTCCCCTGGTGTTCCTCGTCCCCGCGATATTGGCCGCCGTGCCCGTCACCATCCTCGCCATCCGTTTCATCCGCCGGCCGGACACCGACGAACTCGCCCGCATTGCCGAGCGCGCCCATCCAGAACTCGATGACCGTCTCATCAGCGCCGTCCAGCTCGGAAGGCTCGACGACGCCGGTCTTCACGGCCAGTCGAGGGGTCTGGTCAGCGCGCTCCTCCGGCGTGTGGAGGAGGAATCGGGCCGTATCGATCCCCGCGCCTGCATCTCCGGGAAGCGCCTTCACCTGCTGTTCCGTTTTGCTGCCGCCGCGGCCGCCGTTCTCGCGCTCGCCGTCATTC
>CAYNWJ010000105.1:0-3891 GCA_964400815.1 uncultured bacterium | reverse complement strand
ACCGGGGGAGGCGGATTCTACCGGCTGCTCGATTGCAACAGGGTCTATGCCTCGCCGGAACGGGTGTCGGTGTACGTGCTCGCCGGGGACGAGTCCATGGTTCGGGGCGGCGATTTCAGCGCACCCGGTTTTCTCACCGGCTGGCGGCTGGAACCCGTCCAGATCTATTACCGCTGGGACGATTCCAACGCCTGGAGCGCCCGCCCGGTGGATGTTGACGAGGATACGGGGTCATTCACGGCGGTGGTCGAGAAGCCCCGCGTTTCCTTCTCCTGGTATATCGAGGCCGGGCCGGTCACCACGCCGCGTCACCGGGTGACCGTGATCGAGCGTCCGGTTGTCGAGCGTCTGGCGTTCACCCTCGAACATCCCGCCTACACCGGCCTGGGCACGGTCGAAAAGCGCGACAACGACGGCAACATCCGCGCCCTGAGCGGAACCCGCGTGTCCATGACCGTCCGCGCCAGCAAACCGGTCGGCTCCATGACGGTGCAGTGGAGCGACTCCACATCGAGCTCCTGCGACATCGAGGGGAATACCGGAACCCTTTCCTTCACCGTGACCGAAACCGTGGACTACACCATCGACCTCGTGGACACCTTGGGAATCGGGAACGCCAATCCCATAGAATACCGGGTCACGGCGCTGGTCGACGAGCCTCCGCGTGTAACCATCGCCAGCCCCGCGGCCTCTATCGAGCTTCCCATGTCCATGTCCTTTCCCATCGTCTGGCGTGCTTCGGACGACTACGGCCTCACGTCGGCGGAACTGAGATTCCGCCTCCCCTTCGAGGACGCGGACCGGAGAACGGTGCTTGGCGGGGGGGGCATGGGGACGGATGTGGAGGATTCCTTCCTCTGGAACATGGGCGATCTGGGGCTTCTGCCCGACGACGAGGTGGTGTTTTATCTCGCCGTGTTCGACAACGACACGGTCAACGGTCCCAAGATGGGCCTGTCCGACTCGGTGACCGTCAGGATCCCTTCCATGACGGACCTTTTGACCGACATGAACGAGGAGCGGGAGGAGGGCCTCGACCGTCTGCGAAGCATGTCCCGTGAAACGGGCGAAAAGAACGAGTCCCTGGAGGAGGTCAGGAAGAACATCATCAGCGGCGAGGAACTGGACTGGTCGGACCGTAACGCCCTCCAGGAAACCACCCGGAACATGGAACGCATGCGCGAGGAGCTGAAATCCATGTCCGAGCAGCTCGAACGCTCCGCCGAGCGGTTGTCTGAGGAGGACCTGGCCGCGCTCGAGACCATCGAGAAATACAGAAAGATATCCGACCTGATGGACCAGATCGCCGATGGAGAGATGAAGGAGGCCCTCCGTCAGCTCACCCAGGCGGAGATCGATCTCGACCCCCACAAGCTCAAGGAGGCCATCGACCGTCAGAACGTCTCCGCCGAGGACATCAAAAAGAAGCTCGACCGTATCATTTCCCTCCTGGAACAGGCGAAGGCCATTCAGCGCTTCGAGACATCCAGGCGCCTTCTCGAGGAACTGGCCTTCGAACAGGCCGAACTGACGGAGAAATATGCGAACACCCCCGCGGATTCCAGCCTGTGGCGCGAACAGGAGAAACTCGCCTCCGAGATGTCCTCCCTCGAGGAGGAAATGAAGGACATGGCCGAAGAGCTGGCGGAAAAATTCGACATGAAGACCGATGACCTCAAGAACATGCTCGAAGCCATGAAACCCTCCGAAAGCATGCGCGAAGCCTCCGGGAACATGCAGGAGGGGAAACGGGACAGCGCCCAGCAGAACATGGACGACACCAATGCCATGCTATCGGAGATGCTCAAGCAGATGGACAGCATGGAAAACTCCATGAAGAACACCAACACCGCTGAGATGCGCAAGAGGCTCATGAAGTCGCTTGTCGAGCTGCTGGCCGTCTCCGAAAAGCAGGAGAATCTCCTCGTCACCATGGAAGAGGGCGGCATTCCCGGCGGCGACAGGGACCGTCAGGCCCAGCGTCAGCTCGAAATCATCGACGCGTTCTCGAAGGCGCGGACATCACTCGAGTCCTTCGCCGAGCTCATGGCCGACATCGCCGGGGTGACGGACCAGATGATGGCGGTGATCCTGACTGGGATGGAGAGCGCGGTCGATTCCTATGCCACGGGGAAAAGCTCCGTCGGGGTGGCAATGGGCAGGAAGTCCCTGGGCGATCTGAACCGCGCGATCCTCATCCTGAGCGGCTTCCTCTCGAACGACCAGGGAAGCGGCATGGGGATGCCGGGCGACCTGATGCAGCAGCTTCAGATGATCGCCGACGGCCAGCTCTCGCTCCAGATGCAGCTCGGCGACGGCATGACACAGGAGATGATGCAGCAGCTCGCGGCCGAACAGCAGAAACTGGCGGAAATGCTCTCCCAGCTCAACGACAAGATGATGGGCGACCAGCGTCTCAGGGAGATGCTGGAGAAAGCGGTCGGCGACATGGACGACACCGCCGAGATGATGCGCCGCAATGAACCCCGCGAGCGTATCGAACGAAAACAGTTCGACATCTACCGCAGGCTCCTCGACGCCCGCCGGTCGCGCCGCGAGAAGGACGAGACCGAGGAGCGCAAATCGTTCACGGCCAAAAAGAACGAGTCCATCGGCGCGGAACGCCTCTCCGACGATCTCGGGGAAAAGCGGCGCGAACTCAACGAGCGCATGAAACAGGCGCTTTCGGACGATATCGATCCCGAGTATCTCAGGCTCGTCAGGCGTTATTTCGAATCGATGCTCCACGACTACGACATCCTGGAGTCCATGGAAGAACGGGAGGGCGCGCCATGATGCGAACATGGATGATGACAGCGGTGCTGTTGATCGCCATCGCCCCGACGGCGCCGGGCCAACAGAAGCGTGTGCCGGTCACCGAGAATCCCGCCTTCCTGCGCGCCCAGATACTGGAACAGCAGGGCGACTACGAGGAGGCGATGGCCATATATCGGCGGATATATGAGGAGGAGCGCACCGACAACGCCTTCTGGAAGATGATGCTCCTTGCCGAACGGACGGGCGACTACGGGGAAATGGAGCGCCTTGCCCGCGAGCGTCTCGACAAATCCCCGGCCGACATCAACATGCGGAAATATCTGGCCCGGGCCTATTACGGCCAGGGGAAGAAGGATTCCGGGCGGGCCCTGCTGCTCCGCCTTCTGGAGAACAGGTGGAAGGACCTGGGTGTTTTGTACCTGGTCTCGGGGGAACTCGTGCATCAGGATGATCTCGACACCGCCCTCGACGTCTATCTCGAAGCCCGCAGGCGGCTGGGGAATGACGAGCTGTTCGCCCACGAGGTGGCCCGTATTTATACCGTACGCATGCAGTACGTGGACGCCCTCGGGGAATACGTACGCATCATGGATACAGTGAAGAGCGCCGCCCAGAGCGCCGATGAAATGATAGCGAAAGCGAGGGAGGAGGGCGTTCCCCGTGCCGACATCGAACGTCCCCTCGCGGACTATCTCGAACAGAATCGCAAGAGCATCATGACCGCCCGGCTTCTCAGCGATCTTCGCTACGATTACGGTGACTATGACGGCGCGCACCGGGCGCTGGTGCCCACGGCGGTGGTGTCCGGCAATCCCGGTGATGTGTGGGGACTTGCCGAACGCTTCGAGCGCGACGGCCGTCCGGAGGAGGCGATGGCGGTTTACGAGGACTTCTACCGCTATTTCACGGAAGACCCGCGACGTGTGTCGGCCCTCCTGGAGCGCGCCTCTCTCAGGGCCTCCATGGGCGAAAAGGAGGCGGCCGCCCTCGACTACCGCCGTATCGAAAAGGACTACGAAGGTTCCGTCGAGGGCGACCTGGCGGCGCTCAGGAGAATGGAGCTCGAACGGGATTCCATGGGCCTCGATGCGTTTGCCGGCAGGCTTGCGGAAT
>CAYNWJ010000104.1:0-10793 GCA_964400815.1 uncultured bacterium | reverse complement strand
GACGCTTTTCCTTCTCCCGCTTCGGGGGAAGGTGGCGCGAAGCGACGGAAGGGGGTTTTGCAGAGGAAACTGCTGAATCATGTGCTGCTTACCGAACCGGATACCCGGATTTGAAAAAAACGGGCTCACATTCAATGTATGCAAAGAATGTTCCCGCCCCTGCAATAAAGTTTTCGAAAATGTGATGTGGATTACATTCTTTTCTTCAAAATATCCCTATACTGCATGATAATCCACACTGGAACCGAACCGTCATGCCCGGCCATCCCCAAAATATGGAGGCGTATCTCGATACCGGCGGGCGTGGATTCCCTTTCATCCTTCAGCGTGACCCGGCGTTTACGGCGCCCGGCTGTGGATTAATGAAGAAGTTACCCCATGCACGGTGCGGGACAACCCTCTCCTCCCCGCATATCATGCTCCGGGCCGCGGTCACATGGAACGGAGATGGTTTCATGTCTGTCGTCCCCGATGTTGTTAATAATCAATATATTTCCGCTTGTTTTTCCGTGAATGCCACAGGGAAGTGATTTTCAGATTGCATGGCAGCCGTATGTTGTATAAATTGTTACTTTTTTTTTACTTGACATTTATTTGAAAACGTGTTTGTTTTTCTTCAGGTTTCCCAAATTAAATATGTGCTGTTAATTTCTAATATTCGTGATTTCCCGGGAACAGGCGGGAGTCGTTCAAAGAGGGGAGAAAACATAGTGTATCACGGCCAGGAGAGGAGTTAGCATGAAACTGCTGAGAATGCTTGTCGCCGTGGTGACGGTGTGCGGCTTCATTGTCGTCGCGCCCAAGCTGCCACAGGCGAGAGTCATGATGACGGGCAGTATATCCGGCTTCGGCATGGATGTCAGGCCGCAGGCCAGTTTCACCGTGGACGACTGGCTGAACACACCCGGCATGTTCAGTCTCACGATCACCAACGGCGACGCCAAAACGGTCAAATACGCCGTGATCAGGATCGACATCATATCGAGCACCTTCGGCGCGGTGCTGAACGGCACGCTCACGGTGGTGAACAGCGAACGGCCCGACAGGGCGTTCATCGACGAGTTGAAGCCGGGAATGCCCTACTCCATCAACAACACCATGATCACGGAGGATTCCGATCAGATGGACGCCGGCGACTGGTCCGAGGACTTCAAGGACGAAGTGCTTCGTATCGGCGCCATGCCCGAGGGCACCTACACGATGCAGTTCACCCTTCAGGGGTATTATGGTGACAGGAACGACCCCATCGACGAGTGGACCATCGATCACTATATCGAGATCAAGAACCCGACGCCGCCGGAACTGATCACGCCCGACGACATGTCGGACAATGTGGTGACCATTCCGCGTTTCGCCTGGCAGAAGCCGCTGGTGTCGGACTTCTCCGACCTTAACCGCACGATCAACATTTTCTATAATGTCAAGGTATGGAAAATGTTCGAGGAGGATGGCACGGTCATCACCGAGGAGGACGCCATCAACCGTATTCCAATCTGGGAGCTTGACGGTGTCAGGGCCGAATCCGTGGACTTCGATCCCGGAAACTCACGCGAGGAACTCATCAGCGGAAGAAAATACTGCTGGCAGGTCCAGGCGGTTGACGGTACGGGACGTCCCATCTCGAGCACCAATGACGGAAAGAGCGACGTCTGGCAGTTCACCTGTCAGTTCACGCCGCCCGAGATCAACGAACCGCTCGGCTTCTATCCGTTCAGCTTCTCATGGACTGCCGCGCGGGCGGGAGGCGGTCTGGTGCTGTACCGCATCCGCATCGCCGACAATGCCGATTTCGCGGGCGGCTACCGCGAGGACGGCGTCGTCATGACGAGCTTCACCTATCCGGATGACGCCCCCGTGCTCCGGCTCGGCATCACCTATTATCTGGAACTCCAGGCGACCGATGACGGCGGCATTCCCATCGGCGCCCCGGCGACGACCACCTTCGTGCTCCCGGCGGCCGAGATTTCGCTTTCCTCGCCTCCCGACGGCACCACGGTGTCGACCAATACGCCGCGTTTCTCGTGGCAGAGCTCGGCCCGCACCTTCGCCGTGCTCGTGTTCGACGAGGCCAGCGACTGGAGCTATCTCTCGGGTCCGGTGACGGAGAAGAGCTGGACCTATGACGGCGAGGACCTTCTGCCGGGCAGGACCTATGCGTGGAACGTCTCTCCCGCCAACGAGGCGGGCGAACCGGTGGGAGACAGTTCGGAAACATCGTATTTCACCCTGGCCTCCGAAAACCAGGTCATCCTTACAAGCCCGGTCAACGAGCAGGTGGACAGCATGACCCCGACCTTCACCTGGCAGGAGATCGACGCTCAGGGGACGGTCAACTATACCATCATGATAGAGGATGAGAACGGCTCGCCCCTCCATTCCGCCACGGTGACCGCGGCGTCCTATCAGTATCCTTCCGACGCGCCCGCCCTCGAAAGCGGCGGCCGTTACATGTGGAGTGTCAACGCCGAGCAGAACAACGTGGAAATCGGGCTGAGGAGCGAACGCGCCTCATTCACGGCGCCCATCGTGTCCGACAGCCAGCAGGACGCCACCATGGAGGATGTCACCGCCATGATCCTGAACGTCCTCGCGAACTATCCCGAGTACTCAGCGCTCCAAGACAAGGTCATCGTTTCGATTACCGGTGATTCGGGGCCGCTCACACCGAACGCCTTCCTCGAGCTGTTCGATTCATACCGGCTCGTCGAAGTGAGATCGAGGTGAGGCCGCTATGATGAGACTGATACCACAACGGAAATCCAAAGACAGGATATCTCTTATGAATCGGAAAGCCGTAAGTTTGAAAATCTTACCGCTTCTTGTGATGTTCCTGGCCGGTCTCGCGATCGCGGCGCAAGCCCAGGAAGACGACGGAAAAACCGTCGTGGCCATGGTCCTGAGGATCAACGGCTCACTGGAATTTCGCGATACGGCGAGCGCTGACTGGACGGCGGCCAAGCCCAAACAGCCTCTGTACAACGGCAACCAGGTCAGGACCGGCATCGGCAACAGGGCGGTCATTGTCTACATGTCCTCGGGAACGCGTGTGCTGGTCAACGAGAACACGGAACTCGAAATCCAGGTGCAGACGCCGCCGGGCAAATTCCAGAAGCCGGCCTCGGAACGCACGAAGCTCCTGATCGGCGAGGTGTATTCGACCATCAGGGAGAAGAAGCCAGAAGGCTATTCCTATGAAGTCGAGACACCGTCAAGCGTGGCATCCGTTCGAGGCACCGAATTCAACGCCACCTACGAGAACGGCCAGGCGAGTTATCTCTCGCTCCTCAACGCCGTGGAGATCATGAACCAGCTGGGTTCGGTGCTTTTGCAGCAGTACCAGCAGACAACGGTGCCCGATGGCAACGCGCCTACCGATCCCCAGCAGCTGACAAAAAAGCAGGCCGAAGAGCAGACGAAGTGGAGGGATGAAGTCGATCCCACCTGGAAACTGAACCTCGTGCCGCAGGGCGGGACACGGCAGGCCACCGGCCAGCCCTTCACCCTCACCGTCTGGGCTGAAAGCGCGGAAAGCGGCGGCATCGACGTGAACGCGGCCTTCCAGCTCAGCGCGTTCGGGTCGTCCTCGGAGACGGCGGAATTCTCGGCCGACGGCGGCAAGACATGGACCAGCTCGCCGACAGTGACCCTCTCGAACGGCCAGATGGTCCTGCAGGCGCGTAACTCGGCGGCGGAGACATTCACCGTAACCGCTTCCGCGGCAAATTGCGAGCCGGCCTCGGTTTCGCTTCAGACGTCGGTGCCCAAGGCGCGCAGGACCCTCGAGATCAGGTTCGCCGATCCCGACGGTTCCAATGAAGAGACCCTGATATTCGAGATGGAAGAGAAATAGAACACCAGCCGATAATTAAGGAGTGAAAAGAACGATGATTCGCAAAAAACCATACCATACGGGTTTAAGCGTCATGGCTCTGCTCCTCGCCGCTCTGTGGGCGGGTGTTGCGTCAGCGGATTCCATTCCGCCGCAGATCCACCTGAATACCGGCTGGGAGCAGTACGAGCCCGGTGTCATCAAGACCACCGTCTATGACGACACCGAAGTCGACAAGGTCATGCTGTACTACCGCAAACCGGGCGAGGGATACTACAACTCGGTCGCAATGAAGAATCGCAACGATCTCTACTACCAGGAACTGGACCGTGAGCTCGGGCTCTCGGGGACCGTGGAATATTACCTGGTGGCCATGGACACCTCGGGGAACCAGGTGTCCGAGCCACGCATGGATCCCGACGATAACCCCATGAGCGCCGCGGCGAGTTCCGATGTGGCCACATCCGCTCCCGAGGTCACCCTCACCAACCCCGAACCGGGGGCGGTGCTCGAAACGGGCGACGAGATGGTGATGGTCACCTTCTATGTCACGGAGCGTGAGATCGATTTCAACTCCGTCAGGTTCAAGGTCGACCAGCGCGACCGCACGCGCGAGGCCGAGTTCTTCGGCAATGTGCTCGTCTGGGAACCCCGCCGGCCCATGACCGACGGGTATCACCAGATCGAGGTGCTGGTCAAGGACCTCGACGGCGACTACATCGGCCCCAACATCTGGACCTTCCAGATCAAGACAAGGCGTGAACTGCCCCTGGGCGCCGAGGGAGACTTCTATGTGGGCCTCCAGCGCGACGACCGTTCGGGGGAGAACCACAACGTTCCCCTCTGGAACAACAAGGTCGATGTGGGCGTCCGCGGCCAGACCGGATGGGTCAACTGGAACGCGGGGATCATGCTCTCGAGCGAGGAGACGTCATTCCTCACTTCGGAGAGCCTCCCGAACCGTCAGCCCATCAACCGGTTCTATCTCGACGCCAGGACGCGCCATTTCCGGGTGCGCCTCGGCGACTCGAATCCCAATTTCAGCGAGCTGTCGATGAAGGGCATTCTCGTCCGCGGCCTGAACGCCGAGGTCAAGACCAGCCGCTTCCAGGGACAGGTCGTCTGGGGCTACAACAAGCGCGACATCAACGAAAAAACCTATGTGGTCGAGCCCAATGTCACGCCCGACGCCACCGATCCGAACAAATACATAGACCAGAACGGCGAACAGCGCACCATCGATTCCGCCTATCAGCAGATCGTCCAGGACCCGGTGACCGGACGGTTCCATGTCTATGAATTCGAGCCGGGAACCTTCCGCCGCAATGTCATGGCGATCCAGGGCGACGTCGTCCCCCTGAAGAGCAAGTGGGCGACCTGGAAGATCGGCGGCAATTTCTTCAGCGCCGAGGACGACACCACCTCGCTGGAATACAACGAGAACAGCGAGGATCGGAGCTACATGATCAATGAGACACCCTTCGCAACCGGCTATAAACCGGTCAAGAACTGGGTAGGCACCATCGAGACCTCGCTCAGGTTCAACAACAACCGCTCCGAGCTTTCTGCGGAATTCGGCGGGACCCTCGCCACTGAGAACCTGTTCGGCAGCATCCCTGACGAGCTCAAGGATGACCTGCCTGACGAGATCGACGACGACCTGTTCCGGTTCAATGCCTCGACCCAGACGTCCTTCGACAAGCAGAAGCTGGCGGATGACATAGGCGCGGGAGCGTCGGACGCCATCAGGTCGGTCTACAAGCTCCGGCTGACATCGCCCGTTCCCATCCCGAACGCGCCCACATCCTTCAAGGGCGAGCTGTACCGTATCCCGACACACTACATCTCCCTCGGCAACCCCCAGCAGAAGACGGACATCGGCGGCATGAAGTTCGATCTCCGTACGCGGGTGCTCAGGGACCAGCTAACCTTCAGCCTGGGCATGGATTCCTATTCCGACAACCTCGACGACGAGCGCAGCCAGTTCAGCGGCTCGACCTCGATCAACGGCGCCACTTACGGTACGGGGTCGAAGAGCCTCACGAAAGACACCAGCGTGATGAGCCTCTCGGTCACCGCGCGCCCGAGGATGTTCGCGGAATATCAGCCGAATGTGACGCTCGGTTTCCGCAGCTACAACGCATCCAACAACCTCGACCTGAACGTGGCCGCCAACGACACGCTGGACATGATCGACGCCACAACGCGTACGATCATGCTGGCCTTCGGCGGAACCCTTCCGGTGGGATTGCAGAAACATACGGGAACGCTGAGCATCACCAACATGAACATCTCGGACGACCGGCCGGTCGTCGACTGGATGCTCAACGAGTCCAGCAACATGACCGTGATGTTCAATGTCAACTCCCAGATCAATCCCATGCCCCTGTCGGTCAACGCCAACCTGGGCCGGACGAGCAACAAGAGCTACCGCCCGCTCATGGATGAGAACTACGTGGCCTATGACAGGGCCGAGATGAGCACCGACATAACCATCCTCAATCTCGCCGGTACATACAAATGGTTCCGGGACAAGCGTCTCAGCACCACGGCGGGCCTGGGGTATCTGGGTTCTGCAAATGGCGAGTCCGACCAGTACAAGGTCGACAATTCCAAGATGACCCTGCGGGTTGAGGCCAACTACCGTCTGACCTCGGTCATGACGGTCGGCGGGCACATCCGCTACATCAGCTATTCCGACAACGCCAATTCGTTCAATGACTACACCGAGCCGATCCTGGGTCTCACCTTCCGCTCGGCATTCTGAGAACCGGCAGACATGAGTGTTACGAACGGGACGGTCGCAGGAGGCCGTCCCGTTTCGTTAGTGTTATGCGCCGGAACGCCGAAGATCATGCATACAAGTAAAAACTATTCTTTGAAAAATTGATAAAACCGCATGTAACCGATGCTGGCGACGAGGAAAGAATGACGATTGACCGAACGCCGTTTGAACCATGATTACTGGGATGAAAGGATTGACAGGATTGTAATCGTGGGTTCATCCCGTAATCCCGAAAATCCCGGTTCAGCAATTGAAAACCGCTGAAGCAAATGTGTTTTCCCGGAATATGGGGGATTGTCAGCGGTTGATTCCTCTTGTGTCATTTCAGGAAAAGTGATAGACTATGATAGGGAAAGTCAGGTTTCACGGGACGGAACATGCCCATCCGGAATGGCAGGGATCGGCATGACAGTTCTGTAACAGACGGGAGGCGCAATGGGCACAGCCGTTCTTGAGCGATACGAGCAGATGACGGCCCGGGCGGACAAGGCTGTCGCCGGGGTGCGGGGCGATGGCACGATCCGCATACAGGTGGGGTCAGCGACCTGCGAGCACGCAGCGGGTGCGACGGCGGTCATGGAGGAATTCAGAAAACTGATAGCGGCATCGGGCAGAAAGGACATCGTCCTCCACAGGACCGGGTGTACCGGCCGGTGCAGCCGCGAGCCGATCGTCGGCGTTCTTGTGCCGGGGAAGATGCCGGTCAAGTACCAGCAGGTCAATCACGACACGGCCCACCGGATCTTCACCGAGCATGTCCTCGGCGGGCAGCCGGTCATCGACAATATTCTTGAGGGTTCCGGAGATCAGTCGGTACGGTACGACATCATGTTCTGCAGCGGCGAACGGTGCGGGCGCAGTGAGCGTTTCGATGTCCGGGCCCTGTTCGAAAATGAACTCGCCAGGGCGGGCCTCGCAGTTCCGGACCGAGTGCGGCTGGCAACGGCCAATTGCTTCGGTCTCTGTTCCGAGGAGAACCGGGGACGGGCCGCGAATGTCCTCGTCCATCCGGACAATGTGCTCTATCTCGTCGAGAACGAGGCCGACATCCGTGAGATCGTCGCAAAACACATATCCGGGGGTGTGGTGGTCGAACGGCTGCGGCGGGACGAGGAACCCATCAGCCAGAGATTCTTCGATCTTTATGGCGACGTATCGTTTTTCGCGAAACAAAGCCGTATCGCACTCAGGAACGCCGGTGTCGTGGACCCCGAGAACATCGACGAGTATGTCGTGTATGGCGGTTTCGAGGCCCTCGCCCGTGTGCTCGACCGCGGTGATCCCGCATGGGTGGTCGGGGAGATTACAGCCTCCAGGCTCCGCGGACGTGGCGGCGGCGGGTATCCCACCGGAAGGAAGTGGGGCGCCGCTCACGCCATGCAGGCGGACGTGAAATATATCATCTGCAACGCCGACGAGGGCGATCCCGGCGCTTTCATGGACCGGAGCATGCTCGAGTCCGACCCCTTCAGCGTCATCGAAGGCATGATCATCGGCGGTTTCACCATCGGCGCTTCACGGGGATTTCTCTATATCCGCGCTGAATATCCCCTCGCCATCCGCCGTATCGAACACGCTCTCGCCGAATGCCGTGAACGGGGCCTTCTCGGCGAAAACATCCTCGAAAGCGGTTTTTCCTTCGATCTGGAGATCAGGTTCGGCGCAGGGGCGTTCGTCTGCGGCGAGGAAACGGCGCTCATCCATTCCATCGAGGGGGAGCGCGGCCAGCCCCGCATCCGGCCGCCCTATCCCTCCGAAAGCGGCCTGTGGGGCGCGCCCACGGTCATCAACAACGTGGAGACCTTCGCAAATGTCCCCGCGGTCATCCTTTACGGCAGCCGCTGGTTCGCCAGCATCGGGACCGAAAAGAGCGGAGGAACGAAGGTGTTCGCCCTGGCCGGCAAGGTGCGGCATACCGGGCTTGTGGAGGTTCCCATGGGGACCTCTCTCCGTGAGGTCGTCCACGAAATCGGCGGAGGCGTTCCGGGCGGGAAAAAGCTCAAGGCGATCCAGACGGGCGGCCCGGCGGGCGGCTGCATCCCGGAACGATGGATCGATACGGTCGTCGATTTCGATTCGCTCGCGAAGGTCGATTCCATCATGGGCAGCGGCGGCATGATCGTGCTCGACGAGGACGACTGCATGGTGGACGTGGCGAAGTTCTTCATGCAATTCTCCCAGCAGGAATCCTGTGGAAAGTGCACACCATGCCGCGAGGGCACCACGCGCATGCTCGAGATCCTCGAACGCATGACGTCGGGAACGGCGGATCCAGGTGACATCGGCACGCTCGAGCGCCTGGCCCTTCTTGTGAAGAAATCCTCGCTCTGCGGACTGGGACGTGCCGCACCGAATCCGGTTTTGAGCACGCTCAAGCAGTTTCGCGGGGAATACGAGGCCCATGTCCGTGACAAGACCTGCCCGGCAAAGAAATGCGCGGCCCTCGTGCGCTACGAGATAGACAAGGAGAAATGCGTCGGCTGCACGCTTTGCGCGAAGAACTGCCCCGTATCCTGCATCGCGGGCACACGCCGCGAGCCCCACGAGATCGACCAGGAGCAGTGCATCAAATGCGGACGATGCCATGAAGTCTGCCGGTTCGATGCGGTCGTTCGCCACTAACACCCCAATCCAGCGAGAAGACAATGAATGATACCAACCAGATACCATTGACGATCGACGGAGTCCGGGTGACTGTTCCCCCGGGAACCACGATCATGGATGCGGCGGAAACACTGGGCATCCACATTCCGCGGCTCTGCTATCATCCCGATCTCAGCCTGGCGGGCTCCTGCCGGGTCTGCATCGTGGAGGTCGAGGGCATGGACTTTTTCATGGCTTCATGCAGTGTCAAGGTGTGGGAGGGAATGGTGGTTTCCACCAACAGCCCCGATATACGGAAGGCGCGGCGGGATATCGTCGAACTCCTCCTCGACAACCATCCAAGGGACTGCCAGACCTGCGAGCGCGACGGCCGGTGCGAACTCCAGAACCTCGCCTATTCCCTCGGCGTCCGCGAGCGTCTGTTCGAGGGCAGGCGGAAGCGGTTTCCCCTTGAAACCACGGGCCGTTCCGTGATCCGGGATTCCGAGAAATGCATCCTTTGCGGACGGTGCGTGCGGGTCTGCGCCGAGATACAGGGCGTGTTCAATCTGAGCCAGACCCACCGCGGCTTCGATACCGTGGTGACACCGGCGTACGGCGCCGAGATGGACGACTCCGTCTGCATCCAGTGCGGACAGTGCATCAATGTCTGTCCCACCGCGGCGTTCCTCGAAAAGCCGGCCACGGAAAGCGTGTGGGACGCCCTGGCAGATCCCGAAAAATTCGTCGTGGTCCAGACAGCGCCGTCGATTCGGGCCGCCATCGGCGAGGGTTTCGGCTATCCTCCGGGGACTCCCGCCACGGGAAAGATGGTCACCGCCCTCAGGCGCCTGGGCTTCGACGCGGTGTTCGACACCAATATCGGCGCCGACCTGACCATCGTCGAGGAAGCCAACGAGCTGGTTCGGAGGCTCGGCGGCGACGGTCCGCTGCCGCTTCTGACGAGTTGTTCGCCGGGCTGGGTCAATTTTCTCGAGAAGTTCTTTCCCGAGATCATACCCCACGCCTCGAGCTGCCGTTCTCCCATGACCATGACCTCGGCGCTGATCAAGACATGGTATGCGGAAAAGACGGGCCGTCCGCCGGAGTCCATCCACAGTGTGGCGATCATGCCATGTGTGGCGAAGAAATTCGAGATGGAGCGGCCAGAGCACAGGCTCGAGAACGGCATACCCTTCACCGACGATGTTCTCACCACGCGTGAGCTCATCTGGATGATCAAGTGCTACGGCATCGATTTCAGGGAGCTTCCCGATGGGGATTTCGACGCCCCGCTGGGCATCTCCACCGGTGCGGGGGATATTTTCGGCACCACGGGCGGCGTCATGGAGGCGAGCCTGAGGACCGCTTCGGAGATCGTGACCGGAAAAACGCTCGAAAAGCTTGAATTCACCGATGTGCGGGCCGTGGAGGGTCTCCGCGAGGCCTCGATCGAAATCGGCGGCGCAACGCTCAATGTGGGTGTCGCCAATGGTCTCGTGAATGCCAAGACGCTCCTGGACAAGGTCCTTTCCGGCGGAAAGCAGTTCCATGTCATCGAGATCATGGCCTGTCGCGGCGGCTGTATCGGCGGCG
>CAYNWJ010000103.1:0-10823 GCA_964400815.1 uncultured bacterium | reverse complement strand
GTGGAAACGGCTGACGATATTTTTCTCTTCAAACGATGCGGGACGGGCCGTCCGGTTTGGCCTGCCGCGGATGAAATCTCCTCCGTTCCGCCCAAGGGAAGGCGCCATGAAAACACATGCCGTCGAACGATTTGTCATTGTGGTTGACACAGACAGGGATCGGGGTGAACGCTTGAAGGACTCCCTTGACGCGGCCGGTGTCGATGCCGTGCATGCAGACGGTCATGTGGCCGTCTTGAAGCTCGGGAAGATCGATTCGGTCGATATTCTGATTGTCGACACCGGAGCCGCCCGGGATGAACTGCTTGATTTCCTCGGGGCCTTCCGGTCCGTAAACGAACAGGCGGCCATCATCGCACTCGTCGATTCCTTCCATGGGCTCGATCCCTCCGAAATCCTTTCCATCGGTTTCGACAACGCCGTACCCCGGTCCGTTCTCGAGGACGATCCCCGGTTTGTCCTGACAATGGCCGCCGTGCAACGGGAACGATACGCCGCTCAGACGTTACGCGTCGGAGAGCTTGAGACGCAAATCGCTGTCATGAATCGCGAATTCAGTGCGGCGCGCCTGGAACTCGACCAGCATTTCATCGATACCATCAGAATGTTCGTCGGTCTTCTGGAAGCGCGTTACGACTATCTCGGCGGTCATTGCAAGCGCGTGGCGTCCTATTGCCGTTCCGTGAGCGAACGGTATGATGTCAATGACCGCGTGCGGAACGAAATCGAGATAGCCGCGCTTCTGCACGATGTCGGTAAGCTCGCGCTTTCGGAAGATCTCGCTCGGAAGACCCGGAACTATTTCGCCGCCGACGATCTCCCCGAAGAGGAGGCCCGCCTGCTTAGAAATCATCCGGTCATCGGTCAGGAGGCGGTCGAGATGATAGAGATGCTCAAGCACACGGGCATGTATATACGACATCATCATGAGCACTTTGACGGCAGCGGTTTCCCCGACGGTCTCGAAGGTGGATATATCCCGCTGGGCGCCCGGATCATTTCGGTGGTGGACGCCTGGGACCGTATCGTCAACACCACGGAGGCCCGAGGAAGAGCGGAAGCCGAAAAGATGTTTCTGGAGTATGCCGGAGCGATGCGCGGTGTGGTTTTCGATCCGGAAGCCCTCGATATCCTCCTCGATTTCGTGCGTGACCTGCAACGCGGCGATTTTTCCCGGGAATGCCGGATGGGCATATCCTCGCTGGAGCCGGGAATGGTCCTGTCGCGCGATGTTTGCACCACCAACGGTGTGTTGCTTCTGCCCCAGTACGAACGGGTCGCCCCGAAGGATATCGCGCGTCTCGAAGTCTTCGATCACGCGGGCCTCGTGGAGGGGGATGTTACGGTGTTCTCACAGCGCAGTGCCATGCCCATTGGCGCTGAAGCACCGCCCTCCCGCGATTCTTCCACTCCCGTCGCAACCGTTCGCTCATTCGGGGATGTGACGAGGGCCATCGACGGTTTGAAGGATCTCCGTACACTCGGGACCGTACATGACGCCGTCATGAAGATGTTCGACGACTCCGGTGTGACCAGCGACGATATCATTCCCGTTCTCAAACGCGACATCGTCATCGTCACCAAACTTCTCAGGCTCGTGAACTCGCCCATATTCGGCTTCAAGATTCACATCGCCACCATCGGCGAGACGGTTCCTCTATTGGGATTCAACGAGATCAGGAGCATCGTCTCATCGCTCGATGTCATCGAGAGTGATGTCATGGCGGGCGCTGGCGGCGGCCTCGACTGTTCGTCGTTCTGGCGGCACTCCATCGCCACCGCCATAGTGAGCCGCATCATCGGGGGTAAGACCGGATATGCGGATCCCGACGCGCTCTATACCGCCGGCCTTCTGCACGACATCGGAAAGCTCGTGTACGCCCAGCTTTTCCCTGACGATTTCACCCGCGTGATTGCGATGACAAAGAATGAATCGATTCTGCTGCGGCAGGCGGAACGTCAGATATTCGGCGCTCCGCATCAGGTTGCGGGGGAATATCTGGTGAAAGCGTGGGGGCTGCCGGAAATGATCGCGGACACCGTCCTTTCCCATCATTCCCCCATGGACAGCGGGACCGATCCCGTGGCAGTCTCGACGGTGCATGTGAGCGACATTCTCGTCCACATGCTGCATGCCGGCGAAAGCGGGGAATCGACGATGCCCCGGTTCGACAGTTTCGCCGAGCGCACACTGGGAATCACCCTGTCGGACGTGGAGCTTCTCGTCCCGGAAATTGATGAAAAGCTCAGGCAGAGCTGCGAACTGTTCCCATTCACATCATGAAAGACGGTCGCCCCGGGGCCGTTTTTCGGGGGACACCGGTCGGCCCGGCTCCGACAGCGCATTCGCATGTGCCGGTTGCATGGAAGGTCTTTCATTCCGTATACGCAGGTTTTTGCGCCGGGCATATCATGTCCGGTGTTCCGGATACTACACTGGAAAGGTATGGCTTATGCTGATTGTCATGCGCAACGACGCCACGGATGATGATATCGCCGCCGTGAGCAGTCTCATTACCGACTTGGGCTTTACACCGCAGCCTGTGCCCGGGGTTCAGAGGACCAATATCTGCGTCCTCGGCAACAAAACCCGCGTGGATTCCTCGAACATCGAAATGATGCCCGGCGTCAAAGAGGTCATACATGTCACCAAGCCCTTCAAGCTGGTGTCCCGCGAGACGAAGGCGCACTCGGTGGTCAACGTGGGCCCGAACCGTTTCGGCGGCGGGGACCTGCCGGTTATCGCGGGGCCGTGTTCGGTCGAGGACAGGAGCAGATTCCTCGATATCGCGCACATGGTGAAGGAAGCGGGCGCCACGGTGCTCAGGGGCGGTGCGTTCAAACCCCGGACATCCCCCTATGCCTTCCAGGGACTCGGGGAGGAAGGGCTCAGGATCATGGCGGAGGCCCGCGAACAGACCGGACTTCCCATCTGCACCGAAGTCATGGACACATCGAGCCTCGACGTGGTGAGCGACTATTCGGACATCGTTCAGATCGGCGCGCGGAACATGCATAACTTCTCCCTGCTCAGGGAAGTCGGACGGCAGCCGAAGCCCGTTCTTCTGAAACGGGGCTTTTCCGCGACCATAAGCGAGCTCCTGATGGCGGCCGAATATGTCGTGAGCGAAGGGAACTGGGATGTGATCCTCTGCGAGCGGGGGATCCGCACCTTCGAGGGCAATACCCGGTTCACCCTCGATATTTCGGCGATTCCCGTCGTCCACGAGCTGTCGCATCTGCCGGTCATCATCGATCCGAGCCATGCGTCCGGACACGCCCGTTCCGTACCCCACCTCGCGCGCGCGGCGGTGGCGGTGGGCGCCGACGGTCTCATCGTCGAGGTGCACCAGAATCCCCGCGAGGCTTTTTCCGACGGACCCCAGTCGCTCGATCCGGCGGCTTTCGCCCGGCTTCTGGAATCCGTCCACCGTATAGCCCCCCTGTGTCCCCGCGAGGTCGACGCCCTATGATTGCCGCCATCTCCCGTGAGTTTCGCAGGGGAATGGTTTCCTCTGGGGCGCGGGTGAAAATATTTGCTTGCTTGTTAATGGTATCTCTTGTAATTTTCAGCTACTTGTGAGCCGTGATATATCGATCGGCGCATCAATGAAAACACATACATACTGGAGAAGCAGCCGTGGAAAGTTTCGTCCCCAGACAGGTTTTTCTTACCAGGGGTTTGGGTGTTCATCGTTTCCGGCTCAGCTCGTTCGAGGATGCCCTGCGCAATGCGGGAGTCGCCAATCAGAATCTCGTGGCGGTGTCGTCCATTCTGCCCCCCGGATGTAAAATTATTTCGAAGGATGAGGGTCTTTCAAAACTGGCGCCCGGTTCGATACGCTATACCGTCATGGCGCGTATCGACACCAATGAACACGGCCGCAGGATCGCCGGTTCGATCGGCGTGGCGCAGCCGAAAGACCCTTCGAAATGGGGCTATCTGAGTGAAGTCCACGAATATGGTTTCACTCACAGGGAGAGTGCGGAAATGGCGGAGGATTTGGCTGCATCCATGCTCGGCACCACCCTCGGCATCGAGCTGGATCCCGACAAGGCCTGGGTCGAGCGCGAAAAGCTCTACAAGGCCACGGGACTGATCGTGCACACGAGCAACATCACACAGGCGGCGACCGGACAGCGGGACATGTGGACCACCGTTGTCGCCATGGCGATATTCATCATCTGAGCGTGAAAGCGGGGGAATATGGCTTCGAGCGGTATTTTTTTTCAGCCGCAGCACGAAGCGGATGATGCGGATATCATCGTCGCTGGCCTTCCCTGGGATGGTACGGTCTCGAATCGACCGGGGACCCGTTTCGGCCCCGGGGCCATTCGCGGCGCGACGCTCGGTTCTGAAGACTACTCTCCCTGGCTGAATCGCGATATCGCCGATATACGCATTCACGACGCCGGCGATTTCGATCTCCCCCACGGGGATACGGCTGCCTGCATGGACGTGATCGGCGGGGAGTATCGACGCTTGATCAGCCACAATGTCCCGGTTATCGCCCTCGGCGGCGAACACCTGGTCTCGTGGCCCCTCGTGCAGACCCTGCATGAGCGTTACGGGGAAGACCTCTTCGTTCTTCAGCTCGATGCCCATGCGGACCTTCGCGATGAGTATCTCGGAGTCAGGCTCAGCCACGCGTGTGTCATGAACCTCGTGACAGATCTGATCGGCTTCGACAGCACAGCCGTGATCGGCGTCCGTTCCGGCGACCGCGAGGAATGGCGCAGGCTCCGGGTTCATCCCTTCTATTACGGCGGGGCGTCCCATCGGTCCCTCGCTGATTTCATGAACGCGGCGCAGGATATACTCGACGAACGCACCGTCTATGTCACCATCGACCTGGACGTTTTCGATCCGGGGGTGATGCCGGGTACGGGTACGCCCGAGCCCGGTGGTATATCCTTCCGGGAATTCATCGATATCGTCCGGACCCTGGGACGGTTCAATCTCGCGGGCGGCGACATCGTCGAGCTTTCACCGGATTATGACCACTCGGGCGCCTCCCAGGCGCTCGCCGCCACAGTACTCAGGGAAATGATTCTGATCATGGGGAAACATGATGAACAAACCGCTTGATTCGTTCCGTAAACTCGCCCCGTCCCCGGACTTCGATTCAATCAGAAGCATGGTGGACGGGACGTTTCTCGCATATAACAGCGCACGGCTTGGCGAGGCATGCCGTCTTTTTTCCGGAACATTCTCAGGCCCCGATGTAACCATCGGTGTTTCCGCCGCCGGCGCCCTCACTCCCGCCGGTCTGGGCGGCTCGTGCCTCGTGCCGCTCATGCGCGCGGGTCTCATCGACTGGATGGTGATGACGGGGGCGAATCTCTACCATGACCTGCATTATGCCCTCGGCCAGGCGCTCTACCGCGGGTCGGCTGCGGTCGACGATCGCGATCTCAGGGAGAAGGGCGTGGTCAGGATTTACGATATCTTTTTCGAAAGCGACGTGCTCTTCGAGGCGGACGCCTATGTCCGTGATTTCTGCGATTCGACAGCCAGCCGTAAGCGAATGGGGTCCGCGGAATTCCACTATCTCCTGGGACGGCGGCTGCTCGAAGACAACGCCGAACGGAAACACCTGTCCGTGTTGATGACCGCCGCGGAACTCGGAATCCCCCTTTTCACCTCTTCTCCGGGAGATTCGACCCTGGGAATGAATCTGGCGGAGCTTACCCTGCGGGACATCGATATTGATTTCGAAGTGGCGCTCGACATCAACCAGACCGCGTCCATCGTATACGAGGCCAAACGGTCAGGCGGGAAGTCGGCGGTGCTCCTTCTCGGCGGCGGCTCTCCGAAGAACTATGTACTCCAGACGGAACCGTATATACAGGAAATTCTCATGCTGGACGACACCGGTCACGATTATTTCATCCAGTTCACGGACGCCAGGCCCGATACCGGCGGGCTGTCCGGGGCCACGCCGTCCGAGGCTGTTTCATGGGGAAAGATCACGCCTGACAAACTGCCGGATACGGTTGTGTGTTACGGTGACACGACGGTGTATCTCCCCATTCTGACCGCCTATGCCCTGGCGGGCGGCAGGACGAGGGAACAACGGCGGTTGTATGAACGGCTCTTCGAATTTGTTTCCTCCATGAAAGGTGATTATCGAAGGCGGCGTGAAACGGATTGATAACGTCGATCGTCCACTGTCATCACGCCAATCCGACTGTTACAGGTGCTGCATGATCGAATCGATAGAACAACTTGCATCATACATCGACCTCACCGTGGATGAGGCCCGCGACATCGATCGCGTTGGAGAACGATATCCCTGGCGTGTCTCCGGGCATTTTGCGTCCCTGATGGATCATAATGACCGCTCCTGCCCGATACGGCTTCAGGCTGTGCCCGACGCCCGGGAACTCGATGATGGTTTCGGGGCACCCGATCCACTTTCAGAGTCCGGCAATTCCCCTGTTCCGGGTGTTATCCATGTCTATCCCGACAGGATCGCGGTGATCGCCACCGAACGCTGCCCCATGTATTGCCGTCATTGCCTGCGCAAGCGATACCGCCGGGATGCCGGGAACGATCTTGCCGGGGCGCGTCTCGAAGCGGTCCTGGACTATATCCGCCGGGACGGCGCCATTCGCGATGTTCTCGTGACCGGCGGGGATCCTTTGATGCTTTCCGACGCCGGGATCGATGAAATCATGAGCCGTATACGGTCGATTCCACATGTGGAGATCATCCGTATCGGGACACGGGCGCCGGTTACCTGGCCCGAACGTATTACTGATAGCCTGGCGGGCATGCTGCGGCGGCATGATCCCGTGTGGATATGCACCCAGTTCAACCATCCGCGCGAGATAGCGCCGGCGTCGCGGCGGGCCATTGCAAAGCTGGTCGATGGCGGCATACCGGTAAACAACCAGTCGGTGCTCCTTCGCGGGGTGAATGACGATGTCGGGGTGATGCGGACGCTTGCGGCGGAACTTGTAAAACTGCGGGTCAGGCCGTATTATCTCTATCAGGCGCAGGTGCTTTCGGGTACGGGGCATTTCGTGGTTCCCGTGGAGCGGGGGCTTGAAATAATCCGTGGATTGCGGGGCTGGACCACCGGTTTTTCCGTGCCGCAGTATGTGCTCGATACACCGATGGGAAAGGTCCCCCTGAACCCGGAGTACCTGGTGGGCCGTGACGGGGATTATGTCGAGATGGTGGGATATGACGGCCGGTCCTGGCGTGAATACAACCCCCGGAACCGTGATCGCGTCGGAACCCTGGAGTGAGCCATGAAAGTGCCCCGAGACAAGATTCTCAAGGAACTGAAGACCAGAGCCGGGGAAAAGTCGGTCAGTCCGGAACAGGCCCGTATTGTATTCGATGCGTTCATCGATGTCATGTCGGGTCATGTGAAAGACGGCGACACCATCGAGATCGGAAATTTATACATCCGTGACAAATCCCAGAAAAGAAAGAAAAAAAAGCCGTCGTCCCGCTCGTCCCGTTCCCGTAAATCCTCAGGGAAAACATCGAAGTTCGCCGAGCGGTTTTCCAATAACATCATTCTCGGCGAATGCATCGCAATCGCCAGCGATTTCGAGTATTTTACGAAAAAAACAGTGGATTTCCTGAAAAAATCGATCGTGATCACCATAGTGATCACCGTCTATTATTTTCTCACCGTCCTCATCGGCTGCTGAAAGGAAGAGCATGACAAACGAGGAAATCCTGGGAAAGATACAAACCATCGCCGAGACCGACGGACGCTACAAACGCGAAGCGTTCCTCTTTGTTCTCGTCGCGCTCGAATACACCGTCTCGAAACTGTCCGAACGCCGTCATCTCACGGGACAGGAGCTTGCGAGGGGAATGGCGGATTTCGCCCGGGAGCAGTATGGCTTCATGGCGAAAGTCGTGCTTGAGAAGTGGGGGATAACCGCCACGATGGATTATGGTGAGATCGTATACCTTCTCATCGATTCCGGACTTTTGACAAAAACGGAAACCGACAGCATCGAGGATTTCGCGGACGTGTACGATTTCAACACGGAATTCGACTGGAATCATCTCAAGCCCGATTCATTCTCCGAAAGGTTTTAACTGCCGCATGTTTTCTCGTGTACGGTCCGCCTCCGTGCTTGGCGTCGATGCCTTTTTCGTCGAAGTCGAAACCGATCTGGATTATCGTCTGCCTTCCATGACGACGGTCGGTCTTGCCGAGGGGGCAGTCCGTGAGAGCAAGGAGCGTGTGACATCGGCGATCAAGAACGCCGGTTTCGCGTTTCCCCAGAAACGTGTTACCGTAAACCTCGCTCCCGCCGACATACGCAAGGAGGGCTCGTCCTTCGATCTGCCGATCGCCGTGGGCATTCTGGCGGCGGACGGCCATGTTCCTCTTTCCGCCCTCGACGACTGCATTCTGGTGGGTGAGCTCTCCCTCGATGGCGAACTTCGTCATGTGCGCGGCATCCTTCCCATTGTCAGCATGATCGGGAACAATGGATATTCCCGTATCATCGTTCCCGCATCCGATGCCGGAGAGGCGTCGCTCGTGAAGGGCATCGATGTATATCCCGCACAGGACCTCAGGGAAGTGGTCGATTTTCTTTCAGGCAGAACCCGCATCGGAATCCACCCTCCTTCCGGCATCGACGACTTCATGGAACAACGCGAGGACTATCTCGATTTTTCCGATGTGCGGGGGCAGGCGCATGCGAAACGCGCCCTCGAGATCGCCGCTGCCGGCAGCCATAATGTGATGCTCATCGGTCCGCCCGGTTCGGGCAAGACCATGCTTGCACGCCGGCTTCCCGGCATCCTTCCCGACATGGCCATGGAGGAGGCGCTCGAAACGACGAAAATCCACTCTGTCGCGGGAAAATTGAAGAACGATGTCCCCCTGGTCGTCAACCGCCCGTTCAGGGACCCGCATCACACGGTTTCCGAATCGGCCCTTGTGGGCGGGGGTTCAAATCCCCGTCCGGGGGAAGTGAGCCTGGCGCATAACGGCGTTCTTTTCATAGACGAGCTTCCCGAACTGGGCAAGAAGAACATCGAGACGCTCAGGCAGCCCATGGAAGACGGAATGGTGACCATCTCGCGGTCTATGTATACCGTTTCCTTCCCTGCCTCGTTCATGCTCGTGGCCGCCATGAACCCCTGTCCGTGCGGTTTTCTGACCGATCCGCAGCGGCCGTGCACATGCAGCCCGCATGCGGTCCACCGTTATCGCGGCAGGATTTCGGGACCGATACTCGACAGGATCGATCTGCATGTGGATGTTCCGCCGGTCGGGTATCGCGACCTGGCGCGCGATGGCGCCGAAGAAGAACGCTCCCAAAACATACGCGTCAGGGTGGAGCTTGCCCGGGAAATCCAGAAGCGCAGGTTTAAAAACAGCAGAAAAACCCACGCAAACGCCCATATCCCACCCGGAAATATCCGTACATGGTGCTCTGTCGACGACGATGGGGAACGAATTCTCAGGCGCGCGATGGACACCTTCGGTTTTTCGGCCCGTGCCTATCACAGGATTCTCAGGGTCGCGAGAACAATCGCCGATCTTGCCGGTTCCGGGGAAATTCTGCCGCGCCATATTTCGGAGGCGGTACAGTATAGAACGCTTGACAGGTATGATGGTATAACGTAATTTTAATATTTATAATCCCGATAATCACCGCAGGCAGAGACGGGAGCGTACATGGGTGGAGGCGTGTCCAGCATGAAGGGAAAAAAAATCCTCCTGTTTTCCGATGACGGCGACCTGCCCGGGGTCATCTACGCCGCCCTGACCGGTACGGGTATCGTTGTCGAGCATGCCCGCAATGGTTATGCCGGATTCGATTCGATGATGGAATTCACGCCCGATCTGGTTCTGGCCGATTTCGCGTACAGTGAGATTTCCGGGATTACCATCCTTGAGGGCATGAGGGAAAAGAATCTGCCCATGCCCGTCATTGTTCTCGGTGCGCCCCATCCGGATGACATCGTCGCCTGTTTCCGCAGCGGTGCGGCTGATTTCCTGAAAAAGCCCCTTTCCCCGAAAACCGCCCGCGCCAGGATTCTGAAAATAATGGCGGAATCGACTTCAGAAGAGGCGGAAGGAGATCAGGAAAACATCCGCACGCTCCTCAGGAACATGGAGCAGAACAACAAAGAGCTTACCAATCTCCTCAAGATCACATCATCCCTGAACATATCCAGCGATTCGAAGGAGATTCTCAACCGCCTGACCGAGCTTGCGGCCGAATCCATGAATTGCGAGGCGGCCAGCATCATGCTCATCAACGAACGAAGAAATGTTCTCGAATTCGTTGTGGCGACCGGAGAAAAGCAGCAGCGCCTCGAAACGATGACAATCCCCATGGGGGAGGGAATCGCCGGCTGGGTCGCGGTCAACGGAAAATCGCAGATCGTCAATGACACCACGAGCGACCCCCGTTTCACCGGGAAGGTGGACGAAGAGTCCGGGTTCGTCACCCGTCAGATCCTGGCCATACCACTCATCCTGGAATCCGAGATCATCGGTGTTCTCGAGGTGATCAACACGCGGGACAATCGTGTTCTCAATGATGATGACCTGCGGATACTGGGGCGTATCGGTGAGCGGGCCGCCACGATCATCGCGACCACCAAGACCATCGAGGAGCAGCAGAATTTCTATGTCCAGACCACCAATGTCATCGTCAAGGCCATCGAGAAAAAGGACATGTTTTCCGAGGGCCATCCCTGGCGTGTCGCTGAAATATGCCATAAAATCGCCTTCGAACTGAATCTGAGCGAGACGGAAAAAAGCGATCTTCACTTCGGCGCCCTCTTTCATGACATCGGCAAGCTCGACATGCCGTGCATC
>CAYNWJ010000102.1:4181-11034 GCA_964400815.1 uncultured bacterium | reverse complement strand
CCGCAACCGCCGCCGAGATCGCGGCCTTCGCCTATGATGTGCCGGGGGTCATAATCGAAACCAACATCCGCGCCGTGTTCATACACCATTTCTTTCCCGGTTCCGGCAAGGTTACCGACCGCGAACTGATTCCGTGTATTGAATCCACCCTCGACCGCACCAATCCCCGGGAATGGTATTATGCCCTGATGGATTACGGTGTCGCGCTCAAGGCGGAACACGGCAACCCGGCCCGCAGGAGCACCGGACACACACGGCAATCGAAATTCGAGGGATCGGACCGTCAGTTGCGGGGCGCCGTTCTCAGACTCCTTAACGACGGCAATACATTATCCGGCAATGAAATATCAACGAAGCTCGAAGCGGAACCCGAGCGTCTCGACCGTATTCTCGCGGCCCTGACCGAAGAAGGATTCATCACCGTGAATCGGGAAAGATATCGAATAGCGGACTGACGGATCGGGGAAGATAAGATGGCCGTGAACGGCTGCTGTCAGCGGTCCAGTAATGCCGTGAGACGGTCCCAGAGGCGGTCCACCTCGGCGGCGGTGTAGTCGTCCAGCTCGAAGGATGACGGCTGACGGAGGAGGGTGTTTTCGAAGACGCCCTGTTTGGCGAGGAGGTATTTTTCGATGCCGAGGTAGGCGTCGAAGGAGGCGGCTTCCAGGATGACAATCCCGGCCAGCGGGAAATACACCTCATACACCCGTTCATCGTCCCCGCGCTCGAGCGCCTTCCATATCTCGACGATGCCGTGGATGAGATCGCTGCCGGGCATGGTGCCTGTTATGCCGCGCCGGTACGAATCGACGATGACCAGCCCGCCGCTTCCCTCGAAAACAACCGCCTCATGGTCGAGCGCCTCCTGCAGTGCGAGGAGGTTCTGTCCCAGGGGGGGCGCTTCCGGCTTGAAATAGACACGTTCGCCGAGTTCACGGCTGAGCCGGACCTGGGTTTCGGTCGAAAGGGGATGGCCAAGGTAGCCGGCCGCGTTCTGGATCACGATGGGGATTGAGATGGCGTCGTGCACCGCGCGGTAATAGTCGTATTTCTTGCCTTCGGGAAGAGCAGTCATGACCGGCGGAATCGCCATGACAGCGTCTGCGCCGGCTTTCTCGGCCGCCACCGCATAGGCGACCGCTTCCTTCGTGGTCTCGGCCCCCACCGAAATGGTCACCGTGCCCCGTCCCGCCGTCATCTCGGGAACACGGCGCGTCATCTCGAGACGTTCGGCGTTGGTCAGCCGCACGAGTTCGGAGGCCAGCGCGACAACGACACCGTCGCTCCCGGCGTCGAAGACATGATCGACCTCGCGGGCGAGGGCATCGAAATCGATTTCGTCACGCACGGTGAACGGTGTGTGGAGCACGGGCAGCACACCCCGTATTTTCGGCTCGGTTTTCATGGGGATGGAAGATAACACGCGACGGCAAGCTTTCCAAATGAAAATTCGGCGCTTTCTTTCCCCATCCTCCGGCCTTCGCCATTCACGCAGCGGCTCAAAAGGTTCACGATTCCCCTGGCGGACATGCTCACTTTCCGAACTGCATGAGCAGCCAGGCGAAGAGGACAAGCGCGCCCACGGTCAGCCATGCAAGCACAAATCCCATGATGTCCTCACGGTAGCGCTTCCCGAAATTGCGCCAGCGGTCGACGGTGAACCAGCCGGGAAGGTCGAGGAAGACGAGATCGGTGCCGATCTCCTCCGCGAGCGGTTTCGGTTCGTCCGCAGGCATGTCCTCGAAATCGGTGGAACGGCGCTGATTGTCGAAGAACGATTCGATCCGCTCGGGGTCCTCCTGTTTCGTCAGGAGGCTCACCACGATGAGACAGACGAAACCCACGAGGGTCGCCCAGCCATAGGGCGCCGCCATCCAGTGATAGACAAGCTTGACTTCTCCCGTTCCGAGAAATCCGGGGACGCTTCCGGCGTGGCACAGATGGAACCATGCGTCACCCAGGTTTGTGAATCCACCCTCGGGTCCCTGGCAGGTCATCAGGAAATTCAGGGCGTAATATACCGTAAACGACCCGATTGTGGCGGCCCAGGCGCCGGCGCGGTTCGCGCGTTTCCACAGAAAGCCGCTGATGAACATGATCCCCATCAGGGCCGAGATGGTCTCGGTGAACAGGAACGCGTCCAGAACCTTGTCGACATACAGGGCGAACAGGACCCCCATCATGGTCAGGCTCAAACCAGAAAGCCGTCCGACGATCAACGATTCACTGTCGTTTGCGGATTTCCGAAAATAGGTCTTGTAGAGGTTTTCCGTGAACAATGCGCCGGTGTTGATCATGAAGTTCGAGCAGGTGGACATGTTGGCGGCGAGAACACTGGCCACCAGAAGACCCACGAAACCGGGACCGAGAAGCCTCAGGCACGCATATCCGAAGGCATGCTCGCTGTCGGGAAGGATGGTTCCCTCCTTGACCACGATCGCCGCCGCGATCAGGCCGGTCAGCGCCCAGCCGATCGTGCAGAAACGCTTGACCAGGGAGCCGTATGTCTGTCCCATGCGTCCCGACCTCTCGTTCTTTCCGGTGGCGCACATCGTCAGCATGTGCGGCTGCGCTGTGATGCCGATGATGCCGTTCAGGGCGAGCATCAGGATGACGAAGAGTCCCATGCCGCTCACTTCGCTGTAAATGGCGAAAAAGCCGGAGGTTCCCACATCGCCTCCGGGAACCGTCAACTCACCTGCGGGAACGGTCGCGCGCGCCACTTCTGCATAGGCGGCCACGTTTTCCGGTGAAAGGAACTCCCGCATCCCCGCGAAACCGCCGAGGAGATGCAATCCCGCCGGGATGAGCATGAACGACAGGGAGATGATGAGAATTCCCTGGATGAAATCGGTATACGCCGCGGCGATGAGCCCGCCGAACACACTGTACAGGATGAAGGAAGCGGTCATGGCGATGACGACGCCGTTTGGGGATATGAGATTGCCGCCGGTTGCGACGCTGATCACCTTGCCTGCGCCCTTGAGCATGGCGCCCTGGTTGAAAACGAAAAAGGCGATGGCGAATACTGTATAGACAAGTGCCAGGTTCGGACCGTACCGGTCATTGATGATGCCGGCGATCGTGGTGCGCTCGCTGCGGCGGTACCATGGGGCGATCAGCCAGTAGAAGGGTGTTATCAGCATGTTCTTCCACTGGTACCAGATCGTGGCGAAACCGAGGTGGAAGGTCGATCCTGTCTGGGCGACGGGATTCTCGGCATGGGTCCCCGTGCCGAAGGCCTGGCCGATCATGATCCACCAGGGCAGCTTGCGTTCCCCGAGAAAAAACGCCCCGCTCGTCTTGATCTTGCGGGCGATCCACAACCCGAATACCGTAATTCCCACGAAATACCCGACAAGCACGATCCAGTCGAGTGTGGTGAAAGCCGCCTGAGCGTTCATGTCACGTCTCCCAGCATGAGAAAGTTTTCCGAAAAGCAGTCTCGAACATACGTTTCAAAATCACAACCATGACAGGTATGCGTTATCCCGAAGGCGCTAATATTATACATATCGAATGGTATTGCAAACACTTTGCACTGTATCGCGGTCGATGCCGCAACTTTTTACCGGACAGTTGTTTCTAACGATCATTCCGGCATGCCTCGGGAAGAGGACGATTCACTCCCGCGACCCGGCACAATCACCATGTACGCACCGACAATTCACTTGCCTGCGGGCCTGGCGTATCGTAGTATACATGCACTGAAAAAAACCGATTCCTCATCATGACAAAAGGAGCCTTTCCTCCCATGAAACCAGCGAACGCACTTCTCGCAGCAGTTCTTGTCTTTTCCCTGTCCGCCGTATCATCCGCCGCCGGGAAAATCCCCCTCGAACCCGATCGCTATTTCCAGGATTTCGAGAGCAGGGAACTCTGCGCATGGGCGTCCTATCCCCTGTGGCAGGATACCGCCTATGACGACAATTTCTATCCCGGTGAGATCGTTCCCGGCGATCCAAACGTGTCCATCGTCCAGTACGTTCCCGTTTATTCCCACAACGACCGGTACGCCGGAGCGCAGAAGAAGCTGGACATGTACCTGACGGCATCGTCCCGCATCTCCCTGAAATATTACATCAAGACCGTGCAGCAGCCGGAATTCCTGAAGGTGCGCCTGGCCGCCGGAGACGACGGCGCCCTCGATGTCACGGTGAACCTCCCCCCGACGAATGACTGGCGTGACATTTCATTCGGATATGCCGACATCATCTCCGAAAATCCCCGCATGGCCGGGAAAGAGGCCATCCGTCTGGCGGGCATCGCCGTGCTCGTGAAAATTCCCCGGGCCGATCCCTTGATGCCGATCCATCTGGGCATCGACGATGTGACCATCGACGCCGCGCGGCGCATGCGCTTCTCGTTCGCGGAACCTGCCATGCACAAGCTCCCCGAATGGAAGCCGTATATCGCCGCCGAACACTACCGTCCCGGCGAGAGCCTCCGTCTCGCGGGTTCATGGAGCTGCGGCGCGGACCGAGTGACCTTGCGTGTCTCCCCGTTTACCGACAGGGCGCGGACGGTCCATGAGGCTTCGCTCAGCTCACGGGGCGGCGGAAACTATTCCCTTCCTCCGGTGAAACTCGACTTCGGGCCGGGCCTCTATCTCGCGATCCTGGAGGCATGGAAGGACGGCACGGTCATCGCCGACACTGAATTCACCTTCCATATCGAACCGGATACCGCCCTTTCACCCCATCCGCGCCTCTGGTTCACCGAGGCGAAACGGCAGTCGATGGTCGAGGAGCTGAACACGGAATCCTATGCCGACCTGAAACGCGAGCTCGCCGATCATGCGGTGAAACAGCGCGAAGCCTGTCCTCTGGAAAAGCTTGTCTACGATTTCGACCAGTTCCCCGACGAGAACTGGCTGGTGACCCGGTATGCCTGGTCGCTCGACCGTATCCGGAGCGTGGGCGAGGCGGCCAAGGCGAACGCGCTCGCCTGGTCCCTCCTGGGTGATCGTGCGGCCGGTGAATATGCTCGTGAGGTCCTGACGCGGTATGCCTCATTTCCCACCTGGAACCACCCATGGATGCACAAGCGCGGCAGGCACTTCTATCTTCTCATGGGCGACATGGCGATGGACTTCGCCATCTCCTACGATCTCGTCCACGGCATTATGAGCCCGTCGGAACGGACCGCCGTCCGTAATGCCTTCCGAAGGGAGGTGATCGACGGTGCGCACCGGGCCTATGTCCACTGCAACCTCGTCACCAGCAACACCTCCAACTGGATCGCGGCCATCATGGGCGGTTCGATCATGTGCCAGGCCGCCATCTATGGCGAACTGCCGGACACCCGTCCCATGGAGCCCGAGTTCACCGGCGCGGTATTCAAGATGAACGCCCTCGTGCAGAAGTCGGTGGGCGTCGACGGCGGCTATGGAGAGGGATACAACTACTACCACTATTCGTCACGCTCCTGGTCGAAAAGCCTTCCCGCGCTCGAGAACGTGTTCGATGTCGACATATCCGGGAAACTCGACGGTGTCTATGACGAACTGGCATGGGCCGGCCTGATCAAGGACAAGTATTTCTTCTACAACGGCGACTCGCGGGGGGAACTCCGCCCCATGACCGCGTGGGCCTGGCTTCTCGACAAATACGAGGACCCGCTACTGGCGTGGATGTACTATTTCCTCAATCCGAAGGAAACGAAGACCGTCTCGGGTTTCGAAACCTTCTCGAAAAGCGGCGTTTCCCTCTTCTCCATCATGCAGGGGACGACCCTCGAGGACCTCATCTACGACACCCGCACTGTCACAGCAAAGCCCCCGTTCGACGAAAACCCCGTCCGCCTCTTCCGGGACATCGGCACAACCGTGTTCAAGAGCGGCTGGGAGGCCGACGATTTCGCCTTCGTGCTCAGAACCGGCGCCTTCTACAACCACCAGCACCTCGATCAGGGAACCTTCTGGCTCGCCGACCGCGGGGTGATCTTCATCGGGGAGCATTACGGGAGCTCCTATTACGACGACGCCCTGTACGAATCCCACTACACCCAGCCCATATCCCATTCCACGATTCTCATCGACAACAACCCCCAGAGCCAGCGGACAGGCGATCCCCGGGACTACATAGACGGTTTCGAAGACCATGCCTTCGTTGACCACTTTCTGGACGGCGGCCGGGTGTCATTCACCACCGGGGACCTGGGCGGTCTCTACTGGGACAATGTGGAGAGCCTTCGCAGAAACGTGCTCTATCTCAAGCCCCGCACCCTCCTCATGCTCGATACCGTCGCGCCGGGCGAAACGGATGTGGATGTGTCACCGATCTTTCAGACGCGCTACCTCGACGGCATTGATGCGGGCCGCGACCGTTCGTCGATCACGAAGGAAGGAGAAACGCTGAACATACGCCATCTCGCGCCGGAACAACGGATGATAGAGGCGGTGGAACTCCCCCATTTCCTCCGGGACTTCGACGCGACACCGCTCCGCCGGCGGGGCTACCTCCGTGTCTCCGCCCGCACCGAAGGCCTCCCCATGACCATTGCGAACATGTTTTCCACCGATTCCACGCTGAACATGATGCAGACGGTCCGGGGAGAGGGGTGTGTGACGGGGACCCATGACGGTGTAACGTTCGCCTTCCCGGAGCGTCCCGGTTCCGGCTGGACCACCGGGGAGATCACCTCCGACGGCATCGTCGCCGCATGGAACGAAGATTTCACCTTCGCGGCGGAGGCCACCGTCCTCATGCGCGGCGGGAAACCGCTCTTGGAATCAAGCGTCCCCCTCACCGCCGAGATAACCCCTGAAAAGATATCGTATTATCTCGACGATCAGGCGCAGATCGTACTCGCGGTCAACGCCCGGCCGAAAACGGTCTTCGTCAATGGTGAA
>CAYNWJ010000102.1:0-4171 GCA_964400815.1 uncultured bacterium | reverse complement strand
GGTGAATCGGTGACCGTGGCCTATCATCCCGACCGGGGAGTGATACTGTTCACGCTGGATGCGGGCGAGGGTGTCATCGAGGTTGAATGAGCGCCTCCCTGTTTTCGTGACCTGCCGTCCAAGGCATATAATCCAAAAACGGAAGACATACCATGAAAACAGCCATGTATTACTGTACGGGGACCGGAAATTCGCTCTGGGCGTCGCGGACATGTGCGGACACGCTCGGCGGGGCCGATGTGGAACCGATGGTCCGGGGTGACAGGATACGGGGTTACGATGCGTTGGGTCTGGTATTTCCGGTGCATGTCTGGGGGCTTCCGCACCGGGTGATACGGTTCCTCGACCGTCTGGACGGCAACAGCGCGGACTATCTGTTCGCCATTGCGGTCAACGCCGGCCAGGTCGCGGGAACGCTTCTCCAGCTCGAAAAGGAGATGAAGCACAGGAATCTCAAGCTTTCCTCCGGCTGGGAACTGACCATGCCATCGAACTACATCCCCTGGGGCGGACCGGGACCGGAAGACGAATGGAAGGCCCGCATCGCAGAGGCCGAAACGAAACTGGCGGCCATTGCCGGGGAAATCGGAAACAAGACGCCGCGCCCAGTGGAAAAGGGGCCGCTCTGGCAGAACATCCTGCTTTCCGCACTGATTCACACTGTCGGGAAAAAATACATCCCGAAGATGGACGAAAAATTCTTCGCTGACGAGAAATGCACCTCCTGCGGCGTATGCGTCGATGTATGTCCCGCACGCAACATCGAACTGCGCGAAGGAAAACCCGTCTGGCTCCACCGGTGTGAACAATGCCTCGCCTGCATACAGTGGTGCCCCTTCGAGGCCATCCAGCACGGCCCGAAGACAGCCGGGTACGACCGCTATCACAATCCTCAAGTAACACGGGAAGACATACTTTCATTTGCCCGGGCGGCAAAGAATAAAGAACAGAACGAGTGAGGATTTCCGCGTCTTTACAATTCGATGACCGCCGAGGGTGTATTCTGCGCGGCTATCTCCAGGAGATGGAGGCGTCTGTCGAACTTTTCGAAAAGGGAGCGGACCTCGCGTTCGGCGAGCTCCGGCGTGTTGTTCTCCTCGGACAGATGGGCGAGCACCGCCTTGGGTATTCCCTGGCGGGTGGTGATGTTGAAGAGAAGTTCGGCGGCGTTTTTATTGGACAGATGCCCCATCCTGCTCATGATGCGTTGTTTGAGCTGCCATGAATAGGCGCCGTTACGCAGCATCTGCACGTCATGGTTCGATTCCAGAATGACGGCATTCGAGCCCTTGATGGATTGATTGACCAGGTTGGAGGCGAAACCGAGGTCGGTGGCTATGGCAAGCCTGCATTTTCCGGCGGTTATGCAGTATTGAACGGGCTCGGCCGCATCATGCGACACGCTGTAGGGCAGGATGTCGAATACGCCGATGCTGAACGGCGCCCCGCCCTCGATGGCGATGATGTCTTCAGTGCCGTTGAAGATGCGGTCCTTCGCCTGGATCGTCCCCGCAGTCCCATAGACGGGCAGCGACAGCTTGCGCGCGGTCACTCCCACCCCCCGCAGATGGTCCCCGTGCTCGTGAGTGACCAGAATGGCCCGTATTTTGCCGGGATCGATTCCGCGTTCCGCCATGCGCTTGTCGAGTTCCCGGTGGGAAAAGCCCTGGTCCACGAGGATTGCGGCGCCACGGCTTTCGATATAGACGGCGTTTCCCCGGGAGCCGCTGCCGAGCATGCAGAATTTCATACGTCCGGATTCCTGTAGGTATTGAGTTCGTTGCGGAGACAGACGAGGCTCTTCCGCGCCGCCTCCGCATAATCCCTGTCGCTGGATGCATAGAGTATACCGCGGGAACTGTTTATTATCACCTCGCCGCCGGTCCCTCCACACTCTTCGATCACCGCCGCCGCATTCCCACCCTGCGCTCCGATGCCGGGCACGAGAAACGGCATGTCTCCGGCGATATCCCGAATCCTTCTCATGAGCCCCTTACGGGTCGCTCCCACCACCAGACCGATCTCACCTTCCTTCGACCATTCGACCGCCTGTTCCGCAAGCACCTCGTACAGGGGACGCCCCCCGGTTTCGAGCATCTGGAAATCGCCCACGCTGGCATTGGATGTGAGACAGAGGACGAACACGCATTTCCCTTCTCGCAGGAACGGCCTGATCCCGTCGAATCCCATGTAGGGATTGACGGTGACCGCATCCGCGCCGATGACGTCATAGGCGTATTCGGCGTACTTTTCCGCGGTGTTGCCGATGTCCCCGCGTTTGATATCCAGGATGACCGGGACCTTCGCGGGCACCATCTCCACGGTGCGTATCAGCGCATCGATGCCCGCGCATCCACGGGCCTCGTAAAAGGCTGAGTTCGGCTTGTAGGCGCAGACAAGGTCTCGTGTGGCGTCGATGACGGCCTCATTGAACGCAAGAACACCCTCGTCGCCGGAGGGGAGATGGGACGGAATTCGCGCGGGATCGGTGTCGAGCCCGACACAGACGAGACTTTCAGCTCTGCCTGATGCCTCCGCAGTCTTTTCCCGGAAAGTCATGAACGCTCCAATCGAAACTGGTAATAGTGATTATTTGAGGATGTGTGTATTGTTCCCGTTTTCGGCGCGGGCCGGACCGCTCCCCGCTTTTCCACGTTTTCATTTTCCCGCTGACACCGCCTGCGCCCGCACAAGCCGTCCGAGGGCCCGGAACGCCCGCGCGCGGACATGATAATGCACCATGAATCCCAGCGGAACGCCCAGCCAGGCCATGGGCGGAATGTCGATCATCCCCCGCTGATACCACGATATCACCGCCGGAAGCACCACGCAGAAGAAGAGCATGACCGTGATGGTGAACCAGCGGATAACGGTGAACCGCGCCCCGATCCTCAGTTTGCCCGTCGCGCCGGTCGAATCGATGCGAAGACGGGATATGCAGGTCAGGGGACGCTTCGAGGAGAAGAAAATGTTCGGATTGCGGTATTCCTTTTCAGTGGATACGGAGGGGACGGAACGGAAACCTTCCCCTTCCAGCGCCTCGCCGACCGCCATCGCCGCGGTCTCGATGTCCCCGTCAATATCATACGTTTTAACGACATACCCATTTTCTGTCATACCCGTTTCCCGCAGATGTTTTCCTGTCAAAACCGGGCATAATATACGCAGAAAAGAACGAGAACACAATGCCCGGAGATCACGACTGAAAAATGACGCAGGCAGGGGGGCGGCCACCGTCAGGGAGCGTAACATCCGCCGCTCGTGTTTTACCATGACGAGGGCATTCATTCGAGCATCTCCGGCTCTCACTGTGGCACGCCGACGGATGACTGGTGACAACATACGCTTATTAATCGAGAAAGTACAACGGGAGAAGAAAAAATCAGGGGATATCGGAAGAAAAGAGCTACAATCCTGGCAATCTACATACCCGGTAATCCGGCGACATGATCGAGCAATTCCTCCGCATGACGGCAGGCTTCGGATCGGTCCAGCGGAAAGTCGGTATGGGTGTAAATCTCGTATCGATATTGAAAGGCGAAGATGGTGTATTCCATCAGATTTTCGTACGATTCCATGGCAGGCTCATTTTCCTGAAGACGGTGAAGCAAGAGGCGGATATCATGTGTCTTGGGATATGCTTCCCCACGAAAAGCGATCCAGGCCTTCAATGTCTTTTCAATCGCCTGCTGAACATGAAACCCCACGATTTCGTCTGCAAACACATCGGGATCATCCATCGCCTTTGCCGCCAGGAGATCCTTTCGAGCCATCTCCAGCAGCATCCGGGCATGGTCATGATCGTTCATAGACCGTCCTGCCTTCCCTGAGCGCCCGGCTGACAATATGGTTGAGCGAGTGACGCCATTCTTCAACTTCATCATTACTGAAGAGCAGGATGTCGATGGGGACATCGAATCGGGAAAGGGATTTCCAGATGCGGGCGGACTCGTGGCGACGGCTTCGGCCGCTGTGAAACGGTTCGGATTCGACTACAAGAAAATCCACATCTGAATCCGTTTCGCCCGTATTTGACGCCCGGGAACCGAAAAGTATCACGCGTTCCGGTGAGACCTCATCCACGATCGCCTGAACCATGTCAGAAATAATTTTGTCAGTGACCTGCAACATACGATGACCTCGCAATAAACTCTTATCCCATATAATACAT
>CAYNWJ010000101.1:0-11065 GCA_964400815.1 uncultured bacterium | reverse complement strand
AGGATTTTTGCGAAATGTTGGCTTTATTGTGATATTGAAATGTCAAGTTCTTTTTCGTAATCGCTTGTTTTTTTGTCCCTTTGCTTCAAGTGAGGGCTGTAAGCAATTTTTAAACCGGAAACTGCTGGGAAAGGCTCTGAATATTCCAAAAATATGTTTCCATCCGCCTTGAACATTTAGAAATATTGCAAACAATATTCCAACGAATCTGTTGATAATAATGAAAAATAAAACCAGCTCCATTATGTGACTGTCAGCTTCCCGTTGTTCGTGCCGTTTCGTCGCCACACATGCCGAACAGCATACGAAGCTTCGTCCTGCTTAATGGTCCATATCAACCACCAGTATTTCTGAACCGGTTCAGTAGCATGAGACCTGAATAAAACGACGATATGAACCGTTAGTTAAAATATCATTTACGTATATCAATGAGAGATTTTGAATTGGAAATGGTATGAAATGAACGGATTGATTATTTGTGGTATGATTTTAGTATAAACGATAAGTAAGTAACAAGATAATCGCATGTTATGAATTATGATGAACAGCACAAACATAGATTGATTATGGAAAATCCAAAAAAAGACCGGTGGTTGGCAGGAACTGTCGTATCCGTTCACAACAGTGTTGTGGATATACACTTTCCCGAAAAGCTGCCGGAACTGAACACCGTCGTCACGATCGGCGATGAGAATCCCGTTATTGTTGAAGTTGCCGAACATGTCGACGAGCAAACCGTCAGGTGTATTGCGTTCGGTTCCACTCCGAGCATGGCTCGCGGGGAGCGCGCCCGGGGCCTCAAACGTCAATTGAGTGTGCCGGTCGGTGACGAGATTCTCGGGAGGATGTTCAATATTTTCGGTGAGCCGATCGACAGGCGGGAGTCTCTCGATTCACCCGAGCGAAGATCCATCTATCATGCCCCTGTGTCTCTCGATTCGAGAGAGGCGGGAACTGAAATATTCGAAACCGGCATCAAGGTCATAGACGTTCTCGCGCCTCTCGAACGGGGAGGGAAGGCTGGTCTCTTCGGCGGCGCCGGTGTGGGGAAAACGGTCCTCATCATGGAAATGATCAATAACATGGCGGGAAAACACGAAGGAGTCAGCATATTCTGCGGCATCGGGGAAAGAAGCCGGGAAGGCGAGGAGCTTTACCGCGAAATCAAGGAAGTGGGTGTGCTCGACAACACGGTCCTGATATTCGGCCAGATGAACGAGCAGCCCGGCGTTCGTTACCGCGTGGGACATGCGGCGCTGACTATGGCCGAATATTTCCGGGAAGAAAAGCGCCGTGATGTGCTGCTTCTGATCGATAATATTTTCCGATTCATTCAGGCAGGCTCGGAGCTTTCGGGAATGATGGCCCGCCTCCCATCCCGCGTGGGATATCAGCCTACCCTCTCATCCGAACTGTCCGATTTCGAAGAACGCATTTCCAGCACCCGGGCGGGAGCCATCAGTTCGATACAGGCGGTCTATGTTCCAGCGGACGATTTCACCGATCCCGCCGCGGTCAACACATTCGGCCACCTCTCAGCATCTGTCGTCCTCTCGAGAAAAAGGGCAAGCCAGGGACTCTACCCCGCGGTCGATCCCCTGCAATCCCAGTCGAACATGCTCTCACCGACCATTGTCGGTGAACGTCACTATACCGTCGCCCGCCGCGTGCGGCAGACCCTTGCCGAATATGATGATCTCAAGGACATCATCGCCATGCTCGGCATTGAGGAACTCAGCAGCGATGACCGCCGTACGGTCCGACGTGCCAGGCGGCTAGAGCGCTTCCTGACCCAACCGTTCTTTACGACGGAGCAATTTACCAGCTACAAGGGACGTATGGTGGACCTGGAGGATTCTCTCGATGGCTGCGAGAGAATTCTTGCGGACGAATTTTCCGAATATCCAGAAAAGAAACTGTACATGATCGGTTCAATTGATGAGGCTGAAGACAATGCAACTGAAAGTGATGCTTCCGACACGGATTCTTCTTGATACGGAAATCTCAAAAGTGAGCGGAGAAAGTCCTGAGGGGTCTTTCACCATTCTGCCTCGGCATATAGATTACGTCACCGCTCTCTCGACGGGCATCTGCCGGTATGTGGACGAAAGCGGCAAGGAATTCTTTTTGGCGGTTGACGGCGGCATTCTGATCAAGCGAGGAGATTCTGTACTGCTCTCCACACCACGGGCGGTGAAAGACGAACGCCTCGGCAGACTCGAAAACACGATTAATGAAGAATATCTCTCTCTCGATGAAAAAGGCAAAGAGGTTCAAACCGCCTTTGCCAGGCTCGAATCGGATTTCACACGAAAAATCCTGAACTGGAACAGGAGCCTGTGATGCTCGATCGAGAAGAAGAACGGTTTCGGACCCTTGTGGGAACAAAAGAAAAAAGAAGCCTGAAAGCAAGAAACCAGCGGCGGATCAATGCATGGTTCGGACTGGGTATGTTCGGAGTTATCGGTTGGTCCGTTATGATACCTACGGTCTTGGGGATCGCGATGGGCATATGGCTCGATTCCCGGTACGATGACAGCATTCTCTGGACACTCATGCTCGCCCTGATAGGGCTTATGCTGGGGTGCCTAAACGCTTGGTACTGGATATCGGAGCAAAGAAGACATATCGAAGAGGAACAGAATCGTGAATAACCTCATCTATCTTTCCATCATCGCCATAGTTGCCGGTGCTGCCGGATCGGTTGTTTTTTACGGGGGGCTCCTGTTGACATTGAGATACATCCCCTCGGTGAGCAGGCCGGCGCTTTTCGCACTCCTTAGCTTTTTTCTCCGGCTATGCGTGGCCGGTGGAATCCTTGTGGTGATTGCAAAGCAGGGTGGGATCATCCCTCTATGCACTGCCTTTGTTTCATTTATAGCTGTACGGACAGCGATAGTTCGTTCGGTGGAATCGACGCATGAACCCATGATTACAAATATGAAGTAGGCCTCGAATGAGTATGAACATAACACCGGATGCCATTGAATTATTATCCATCGGCCCGTTCACGATTACAGCCACGATTGTATGTACATGGATGGTAATGGCCATACTCATTGTCGTTTCAGTGATTACCCAGCGTATTCTGAAGAAGCATGAGTCGCCGTCCAAATGGCAATTGACCCTAGAGCTGCTATTGGACTATTTCAGCTCCCAGATTGAAGATCTGACCGGAAGCAGGGATAGAATGATCTTGGTTTTCAGCGGATCACTTTTCCTTTTCATCTTGATATCGAATTTCATTTCTGTTATTCCAGGATTCCTTTCCCCTACCGGATCCCTGAATACCACGATTGCACTCGCGACATGCGTGTTCTTCGCTGTACCCGTATTCGGCATTTACAGAGCGGGATTCGGCAACTATTTGCGCCACTACATTAAGCCGCCCATTTTCATGCTGCCCTTCAATGTCATCGGAGAATTTTCACGCACGCTCGCGCTTGCCGTCCGTCTTTTCGGCAACATGATGAGTGGCAAATTGATCATGGGGGTTCTTCTTTCGCTGGTCCCTTTCGTGATTCCGGTTGCCATGCAACTTTTCGGGCTTCTCATCGGCCTCATACAGGCTTATATCTTTGCGATCCTCGCGATTGTGTACATTTCATCGGGTATGCAGGTGGATTCGTCAGCGCAAGACAACGGAAAGAACGAAACGGAAGAACACACATGAATGACACTCTGAATTCATGAAATCAGCGGATATGATTACACGTGATGAAAGGAGTTGTTGCATGGACAGCATGGGATTAATCGGAATGGCCTCGATTGTGACAGCGGGCCTGACTATCGGGCTCGGCGCCATAGGCCCCGCGATCGGCGAGGGAATCGCCCTGGCGCGGGCCCTCGCGGCGATTGCCCAGCAACCGGACGAGGCAAACACCATATCGCGGACACTTTTCGTGGGGCTGGCGATGGTTGAGTCAACCGCCATCTATTGCCTTGTGGTATCGATCATATTGATTTTCGCCAATCCTTTCTGGAATCACGTTCTCTCGCAGGCCGGAGGATAAACCGTGAATCTGGATCTTTTGACCATCGTGGCACAGATAGTGAATTTTCTTATTCTCGCAGTAGTATTGAAACTGTTTCTGTGGGACAGCATCGTATCGACGATCGAGGAACGCCGGAAGGATATCGCCGCTGAAATGCAAGACGCGTCCCGTAAAAAACGGGAGGCTGAGGATAAAGCTGCCGAACTCGATGAAATGCAGCGAGAGCTGGACAAGAAACGGGAAGATCTTATCAAACAGGCGCGAGGCGAAGCGGAAAAGAAAAAGAAAGAACTGCTCGAAGACTACCGTAAGCAGGCGGACGAACAGCGGGAACGCTGGCTTGCCGCGCTCGAACATGAAAAGCAATCCTTTCAACGTGAGATGACCCAGTCCGCCGCAAAGGAAATTGTTAACACGTGCCACCGTGTGCTTTCCGGGGTGGCTGACGCCGATCTGGAGGAACGGATTGTCGGCCGTTTTGTCGAAAAACTCGAGAATCTGGACGATCAGGTTTCCAAAAAACTTGCAAAACAAGAAGATAAGGCGAATGAATCCGTCGTCGTGAGATCCGCATTTCCCCTCGGTGATGAAATGAAGGACCGCCTTCGCGAAACGATAGGGCGGCTGACGGGAAATGATGAGTTGTCGTTCGAAACGGAAAAGGATATCTCGGCGGGAATAGAGCTCAGGCTTGGGGGGATGGCCATTGCATGGAACCTGAAGCAATATCTGGATGACATGTCGGCCTCCATAGACGACGTGCTCAAGGAAAAATTACAGGAAGGCGGGCGGAAAGAGGAGCACCGCTCTCAGGAAGAGAAAGATGTTTATGCCGGTGAAAAATCAGATCGGAAATCAAACGGTATTACTGCATCGCATGACAACAAATAAGAACAAAGAGAGATATCTTCAATCAGGTGCGAATCATGAAATCATCCCAAAACAGCCGGTATCTTTCCACCATCGTCAGGGACGCGGCATCCGTTGTCAGCGAACTGGAGCCTCCGAGAGGCATACACATACGTGAAACCGGGTATGTCACCTTCGTGGGTCCCGGAATCGCCAGGATCCGGGGGCTCAATAGCGTGGGTTTCCAAGAGCTAGTACTGTTCGAAAACAATCAGCGGGGAATCGTGATGAACCTGGACCGTGACGAGATATCGGTCATTCTCCTTGAGGAAAGTGACGATCTCGAAGCTGGCATGGAAGTCCAAAGCGTCGGCTCCGTTATGAATGTTCCCGTCGGTGAAGCATTTCTCGGCCGGGTCATAAATCCGATGGGGCGGGTGCTCGACGGAGGTGAATCGATCAGAACCGACGAGCGCATGCCCATCAACCGCGATGCTCCGGCCATCATGGAAAGGGCGCCCGTAACCGTGCCAATCCAGACGGGTTTGCGGGTCATCGATGCGCTCATACCTTTGGGCAGGGGGCAGCGTGAATTGATCTTGGGAGACCGTCAGACCGGAAAAACTGCCATCGCGGTCGACGCCATGATTAATCAGAAAAATTTCGATGTGATCTGCATTTACTGTGCGATCGGAAAACGGAAGGATGCGGTGACTAAAGTTGTAGCAGATTTGAAGAACCACGATGCCATGGACAATACGATCGTTGTAACGGCTACAGGAGATGATACACCCGGCATGAATTATCTTGCGCCATATGCTGCGACCACACTTGGTGAATATTTCATGGACAGTGGGCGTGATGTGCTCGTGGTTTTTGACGATCTCACCCGTCACGCATGGTCTTACCGCGAACTGTCACTGCTCATGCGGAGACCCCCCGCCAGAGAGGCCTATCCGAGCGACATCTTTTACATTCACGCCCGTCTCCTGGAACGTTCGACTCACAAACGCGACGAAATGCAAGGCGGCTCGCTCACTGCCCTGCCGATCATCGAAACCCAGTCCCAAAACCTCTCGGCATATATCCCCACGAATCTTATATCCATCACCGACGGCCAGATATATCTCTCGCCCAAACTGTTCAAGGAGGGCATTCTTCCGGCGGTCGATGTCGGCACATCGGTGTCCCGAGTGGGCGGCAAAACTCAGCTCCCCGCCTACCGGGATTTTGCGGGCAATCTTCGCCTGTCCTATTCCCAATACGAGGAACTTGAATCATTCGCGCGATTCGGCACGAAGCTCGATGAGGAAACGAAACATACACTCGAACGGGGACGTCGGGTGCGGGAGGTTTTAAAACAGCCGCAATTCTCGCTATGCACCGCATTTCAGCAAATAATCGTTTTGATTTGTGTGAACGAAGGTTTGTTCGATTCTCTGCCCATTGATATGATGCAGGAAGCAATTGAGACCGTACAGGAGCGCGTGCCGGACAAAACACGACAAATCGGAGAAAAAATCGAGGACAAAAAGTCCCTTGAGGATGAAGATCGTAAAAAAATCGTCGAGGCGGCGCGGAAAGAGATGGACAACCTCCAAAAAGTCAAACCGGACCAATGAGATAATGAAGACTGAACAGGCGCTTCGAGAACAGATTGAAAATGTAGAAGAACTGCACGGTGTTGTAAAAACCATGAAATCCCTCGCCGCGGTCAGCATCCGGCAATACCAGCAGGCCGTTGATTCGCTTTCGGAATACAACCGCACGGTCGAGCTCGGATTTCATGCTCTCATCCGCAATGGCAAGATTGATATTCGAAGGATTTCCACGAACGAAGGGCACTCCAAGGCGGTTATCGTTTTCGGAGCGAATCAGGGAATGAGCGGCAGGTTCGACCAGGTGATAAGGGATCATTTTCTAAAGGAGAGCCGGCACGGGGAAAAGGGCAGCTACCAGTTTATTACGGTGCTTGGTGAGCGGCTTCGCGGGCTTCTGGAGTCGGCCGGCAAGCAGGTGAACGGAATGTATTCCTATCCATCGACGGTCGAAGGCATTACCGGGACACTCAACGACATTGTTATTCTCGTCCGGAAGTGGCGTTGGGATGCGGGTATATCCGAAGTCGAGGTCATGCACAATGTCCCTGCGTCGGGATCGAGTTTCAAACCGGTAACACGCATTCTTTTCCCCGTGAGTGGTGAATGGCTCGACGCCCTTGCGAAGAAATCCTGGCAGTCCGGTTCGCTGCCTTTGATACAAATGGATGATGAGATGGTGCTGGCCAAACTGGTGAGGGAATATATTTTCGTCATACTTTATCGTTCGTTCGCGGAATCGCTGGCGGCAGAAAACGCGAGCAGGCTCTCGGCGATGCAGGCAGCGCAAAACAATATTGAAGACAAACTCGAGGAACTCAGGCGGACCTATAACCAGCAGCGTCAGAGCGCCATCACCGGGGAGCTTCTCGATATCATCTCCGGTTTCGAAGCGCTTCGGTAATATATGCTTTCGTCGCATCTGCGAGATCAAAGGATGTGAAAGAACGTGAATGAATCCATCGTATCTTCATATATATAAAAGGTTACTGGCGACGAATGTGCTGGTAATGGCCTGATCCCGCTTATTCCGGATTTTTTTCACAAGCGCAAGGAAAGGATACTTATCTCATGCAGGATAACCATTATGTTAAATGGCTCGAAAACCTCACCGGCGATGATGTGAAGGAAGTCGGTGGTAAAAATGCCTCTCTCGGAGAGATGCTGGGCAAATTGGAAAGCAGGGGGATACGGGTCCCCAATGGTTTCGCGACAACCGCCGAGGCCTATCGAACCTTCATCGAGGAAAACGACCTGAAAAGCAGAATCAAGGAAAAAATCGATGATATGGCCCGGGAAGGAATTTCACTCGAAAAAACAGGCAAGGCAATTCGCCGGATGATACTCGAAGGATCGTTCCCCGAGGCCATGGCGAAGGACATCCGGAATGCCTATGAAGAGCTCAGCACAAAAAACGATACCGATGAGATCGATACGGCGGTACGGAGCAGTGCGACGGCCGAAGACCTTCCTGAAGCGAGCTTCGCCGGTCAGCAGGAGACCTTTCTGAACGTTTCTGGAGCAAGCGAACTTCTGGATGCATGCAGGAAATGTTATGCCTCGCTGTTCACCGACAGAGCGATCAGCTACCGGCAGGAAAAGGGATTCGATCACATGAAAATCGCTCTGTCGGCGAGTATACAGAAAATGGTGCGCTCGGACAAGGCGGGTTCAGGTGTCATGTTCACCCTCGACACAGAAACGGGCTTTCCCGATGTCGTGGTCATTAATGCCGCATGGGGACTGGGGGAAAATGTCGTTCAGGGAGCGGTGACTCCGGATGAATACCAAGTCTACAAGCCGCTCTTGAATAAAAAGGGATACCGGCCAATTATCGGACGCACACTGGGCGCCAAGCAAAAGAAAATGGTATATTCCAAAGGCGGAAGCAAATCCACCAAAAACATAGAGACAAGCGAAAGTGAAAGATCCGCCTTCGTTCTCGAAAATGACGAAATACTGCTTCTGGCCGGATGGGCCTGTGTTATCGAGGATCATTACGGTGCTCCTATGGACATTGAATGGGCGAAGGATGGCAAGACGGGAGAGCTTTTCATTGTCCAGGCCCGACCCGAAACGGTGCAGTCACAGAAGAACCGGGAAGCCTTCAAGGCATATCGACTCAAGGAAAAAGGCGAAGTTGTTGTTGAAGGCCTTGCGATAGGCCAGGCAATAGCAGCATCACATGCGCAAATAATAAAGGATGTCGATGACATTGATTCTTTCGAAGAAGGAAACATACTGGTTACTGGTAGCACCGATCCCGACTGGGTCCCCATCATGAAAAAATCCCGTGGAGTGGTTACTGATCATGGCGGAAGGACATCGCATGCCGCGATCGTAAGCAGGGAACTTGATGTTCCCGCAGTCGTCGGATGCGGAAACGCCACCGATGTCATAGATAACGGTTCTGAGATTACGCTCACCTGCGCCGAAGGGGAAACAGGATATATTTATGAAGGAATCCTCGATTTCGAGGTCGAGGATATCTCGCTCGACGACATACCGGAAACTCGAACACCGATCATGATGAACATCGCAAGCCCCGATGGCGCATTCAGGTGGTGGCAGATTCCGGTGAGTGGCATCGGATTGGCGCGCATGGAGTTCATCATAAACAACATCATCAAGGTACACCCGCTCGCACTTGTGGACTTTGATGAACTGGAAGACAGCCAAATCAAACGCGAGATCGAGAAACTGACAAGACATTTTGAAAAGAAGGAAGAATACTTCATCGATACACTTTCAAGGGGAATCTCCCGGATTGCCGCCTCCTGTTATCCTGACCGCACGATTGTCCGGATGAGCGATTTCAAGACGAACGAATATGCCGATCTTCTTGGCGGAAAACAATTCGAACGCGGAGAAAACAACCCCATGCTGGGTTTCCGGGGAGCATCGCGTTACTACAGCGAACGTTATCGCCGGGGTTTCGATCTCGAATGCAGGGCCATTCGCAGGGCGAGGGAGAATCTGGGATTTCGCAATATCACGATTATGATACCATTCTGCCGTACGCTGGAAGAAGCAGATCAAATTCTCGAGGTCCTTTCGGAAAACGGTCTTGTCCGTGGTGAAAACGGCCTTGAGGTCTATGTCATGTGTGAAATACCTTCGAATGTTTTTCTTGCTTCGGAATTTGCCGAAAGATTCGACGGATTTTCCATCGGCTCGAACGATCTGACACAGCTCGTTTTGGGAGTTGACCGGGATTCTGAGGAGCTATCCGAGCTTTTCGACGAACGTGACGAAGCGGTGAAACAGGCAATTCGAGAAATTATCGAAAAAGCGCACGAAAAGGACAGGAAAGTCGGCATATGTGGCCAGGCCCCCAGCGACAAACCGGATTTCGCCGCATTTTTGGTCGAAGCCGGAATCGATTCGATTTCATTGAATCCGGACAGCGTCATCGATGTTAAAAGAACTCTCGCGGGGTCATGAAATTCGAATCAATAAGGCATTCATCATATCGAGAATATTTTTCACAGGTCGTGAGAATACACGGCCGGGGAGGTTGACATGCAGGTGAAAGAGGTCATGACTCGTACCTATGTGGAGGTTGAAGCGGATGATACGGTTTGTCGGGCATCCGAGAAGATGGGTTTGTCCGGCCTAAGCGCCCTGCCGGTGAAGGACGGCGGGGAGATCATCGGAATGGTGACCGACCGTGATATCGTCATGAACGCTTTCGCCCAAGAGATAGGCTGTTCTGACAAGACCGTGCGTGAAATCATGACCAGTGGGATGATCGCCTGTTATGAAAGCGATGATCTGGAGCACGCCGCGGAAATCATGCTGGAGAGCGATGTCCGGCGCATCCTTGTCATGGAAGGGAACGGTACGGTTGTTGGTGTCGTCACCATGGGTGACCTCGCCTTCGAGCTCATGAAATCATCATCAAAGGACGTCATACGAAAGTCGTCCGAATCCTGAGAACCAATCAAGCATTCATCGCAGCTAAGAACTTTCAAATGCAGGAAAGAAGATACATAATGAACATAAGAGAGATTATTCCAGAGGATGGCGCCCATGTGAGAACAGTCGATTCGGTTTATAAGGCGGCGAACATCATGAGAGAACGCAAGGTCTTGTCGCTCGCTGTCTTCGACGGAGTCAGGGCAGCCGGTATCATCACCGTCAACGACCTTGCACAAGCCTTCGCGTCACTTGGTGACGGACGTGATGCCGTCTCGGTGGAACGCATCATGACCACTGAACCCAAAACATGTTCATGCAGCCTGAACCCCGTCTCCGCCCTGAAACACATGCGCGAAATGAACGTCACTCGTGCCATCGTTACGGACCCGTCGGGCGCGATCATCGGTTCGATCACCGCAGATGAACTTGGTGCGGCGATTGCTGCCATTTAGAGATGTTTCTTGTGCGCCCGAAATACTTTTGACTCACCATATGTGGCACGTCCCAACCATTCCTCGTTGGCTTCTATTGTCAGGATTGATGTCAACCAGACAAACGCGTTCCCGTTGGAAAATATCCTCAGACCCCGCGATTCATATACGTTCCGATACTCCGAGACATTACCGGTAAATCACCTGGATGTTTGGTTGAATTCAACCGGTATGCACGTGCAACCGGTTCATGTATTCCACACATCAATCT
>CAYNWJ010000100.1:0-11177 GCA_964400815.1 uncultured bacterium | reverse complement strand
GATTGTTATTATTGATCAATAATTTTCAGAAATCGACTTTTTGCCGGAGCGTCAATCATCATTCTTCCATCAGCGCCATCATCGGATGCCTGCGGTCAGAAAAGTTGTCAATGAAGTTTTTTTGACGCGAATACCGATGGGGTTTAGCGCTGCCTGCAAGGAATGGGTGCCGACGAGCCGGCTTTCCCGGACAACGTATTTCGGAAACAACCGTAAAAGTGAGCCTTATACTGTGAATGTTTACCCCTAATCCACGGACAGGCGTGTGATTTTGATAATTATATACACCTGTTTCAAAATATTTGGCATTATTTGCTTATTTTTTTCTTTTTTTGTGACGCATATCACATGATTCCTTGCTCTTTCACATATAATGTTTGTATTATGTAGAATGTTATTCTGCGGGATTGTTCTCTATGGCGTGACAATATATTCATTTTAACATGTGCTCTTCACGTGAAAACGGGTGACGGATTGAAGCGTTTTCTTCTGACATATTTTCTCCTGCTCTCATTCGCCTTCGGCGCCGCAGCCAAGGAAACGGGTGAGGTTGCCTCCATCGTCATATCCCCGTCAGGCGGCTCGGTCAAGGTGGGAGACAAACTCAATTTCACAGCGGAAGCCCTCGATGAATCCGGTGAGCCGATACGGAAGACAAAGATATCCTGGTCCGCGAGCGGCGGAGTCGGCGACATCAAGGACAACGGGCTTTTCACCGCCACCGCACCGGGCGAGGGTCTGGTGACTGCCACTGCGGGTTCGGAGTCTGAGTCGGTCTCCGTGACGGTCACCGCACCCGAAGAGTCACCGCCACCGGGGCAGGGCCCCGACGGCAACAACGGGAACGGACCGCCGGAAGAACCGGGTGACGACACCCCTCCGCCCGATCCCGATCCGGAGCCGGTGCCTGATCCTTCTCCAGGCCCGGAACCATCACCGGTCCCTGATCCCGAGCCTGAACCAACTCCGGAGCCGACACCTACACCCGATCCGGAACCGACACCTTCACCCGATCCGGAGCCGACACCTACACCCGATCCGGAGCCATCACCTTCACCGACGCCATCACCGGAGCCGACGCCCGAACCATCACCAGCTCCCGATCCGGCTCCCACCCCTCCTCCGGGAGACACCAGTTTCACCGTATCCTTCCTCCGTGAGAAAGACAACGGAAAAACGTCCGGATTCGGCCCTGCTGTCGCCGAGGGCGGAACCGCCACCATCAGCGGATTCCACAGCCCCCTCAATTTTCTCAACGGCATGGAACTGTTTTTCCCGCAGGGATCCCTCACCGAGGACATTTCCATACTGCTCAGGCTGCCCGGATTCGTCCCTTTGGACGATGCGGGGGAAGCTGCTTTTTCGGACGGGGTTCTGATGGCGGTGGAGTTCGAGGTGCGGGTCGACGATACACCAATCGCCCCCTACCGGTTCCCTGAACCGATACGGCTCACCATACCGTACCAGCCCCCCCTCCTCGAGAAACTGGGTGTCGATCCCGCAGACCTTCAGTTGTTCTACTTGACGGCGGACGGTGATCTCGACGGTGAAGGCATCGAGAATGTCGTGGTCGATACGGTGAACGAGAGGATCGTGTGCGAGGTCGAGTATTTCAACATCATCGCACTCACCCTTCCCGACGCCGAGCCCGTCATGTCTGTTCAGCCGTCCTCCCTGGATTTCGGAGAGGTGGCGCTGGACGGGACCGTCTCCGAGGTTCTGGAAATTGCCAACACCGGGACCGGGGCGCTCGAGATCACCGGCATAGAATCGGACAATACGGCCTTTACGGTTGATCCGGCCACGGCCATCATTCCGCCGCAGGGAAGCGCGCAGGTCACCGTGACATTCGCCCCCGGTGAGTACGGCGATTATTCGGGCGCCATCACCGTGGCGGGCGACGATCCTGTAAACAGCCTCCTGAGCGTGGCAGTCTCGGGTTCATGCGCCGGGGCCCGTATGCGCCTTCCCGACACCACCCTTGCTTTCGGTGAGGTTGCCGTCGGCGAAACGTCCACGGAGCGCTTCGACATTTCCAACACGGGCAACCGCGAGCTGGTCATCGCATCGATCGAAAGCGGCGATCCCGCCTTCTCCGTGGAACCCTCGTCCGGCGTCATCCCCCCGGGAGAAACCATGTCGGCGGCCATCACCTTCGCTCCCACGGCGCGGGGTGACCATGCAGCAGAAATCGCCATCGAATGCGGTGACGGCTCGACCGGGGCGGTCGCCATAACTGGAACGGCCATATCGCCCGGAATTGCCGTCGAACCGGCCTCCCTGGATTTCGGAGAGGTGGCGCTGGACTGGACCGTCTCCGAGATTCTGGAAATTGCCAACACCGGAACCGGGGCGCTCGAGATCACCGGCATCGAATCGGACAATACGGCCTTTACGGTGGATACGGCCACGGCCATCATTCCGCCGCAGGGAAGCGCGCAGGTCACCGTGACATTCGCCCCCGGTGAGTACGGCGATTATTCGGGCGCCATCACCGTGGCGGGCGACGATCCTGTAAACAGCCTCCTGAGCGTGGCAGTCTCGGGTTCATGCGCCGGGGCCCGTATGCGCCTTCCCGACACCACCCTTGCTTTCGGTGAGGTTGCCGTCGGCGAAACGTCCACGGAGCGCTTCGACATTTCCAACACGGGCAACCGCGAGCTGGTCATCGCATCGATCGAAAGCGGCGATCCCGCCTTCTCCGTGGAACCCTCGTCCGGCGTCATCCCCCCGGGAGAAACCATGTCGGCGGCCATCACCTTCGCTCCCACGGCGCGGGGTGACCATGCAGCAGAAATCGCCATCGAATGCGGTGACGGCTCGACCGGGGCGGTCGCCATAACTGGAACGGCCATATCGCCCGGAATTGCCGTCGAACCGGCCTCCCTGGATTTCGGCGTCTGCCTCACCGGTGAAACGGCCATGAAAACAATCACCGTCGCAAACACGGGCAACGCCCCGCTGACCATAACGGGCATATCCATAGACGATCCCGCCTTCACCGCCGAACTGTCCGGCGACACGGTGGAACCCGGGAGCACAGCTGAGATTATCGTGAGCTATGCCCCCGCGGCTGCACGTGAACATGACGCGGCGCTTGTCATCGAAAGCTCCGATCCGGACGCTCCGATCCTTCACGTTCCCATCGCGGGCGCTGCCGACTGGCCGAGAAAGGTGGACGTGTCACTGGCTGATGTCAACGGAGGCGGGACGGTGACATTGAACGATTGCCCCTGGCCATACGATTTCCTGAACGGCCTGACGATCTCCTTCCCGGGCGGCTCCCTCGACAACGGTGTCGGCATATCCTTGAAGCTTCCGTCCTCACTCACCCTCGACGAAGCGAACGGTGGCGTGACCTTCTCTCCCGACATCCTGACCGCCGTGGCCTTCGAAGTGGTCCGGGACGGCGAGGTCATAAGCCCGTACTACTTCAAGAAACCCGTCACGCTCGCTCTGCCGTTCGATACCGACCGCCTGAATGATACGGGATGGGACCCCGGTGACCTGCGCATGTATTTCAAGGACGGAGGCCCGTTCGATTCGCAAGGTATCGGCGCTGTCTCGGTCGACCATGAGCGCGGTGTCATTTCGGCGACGGTGGCGCATTTTTCCGAGATCGTGGTGTCATCCGTCGAGCAGTTCACCCTGACCGGCATGATCTGGGGAGCGGACGGGGTTACGGTCACTCTCGACGGCGACTCGTCCGCGAGCATGGTCGTGAATTCCGGTCACTATTACCAGTTCTCCGTGGACAAGGGCGGAACCTACAATGTCACGGCCTCGAAGGAGGGATACACATTCACGCCGGACCGCGCTATATTCGCAAAGGTATCCGCCGACCAGGCCATTGATATGACGGCGGAACCGGACGACAGTCAGACTGACACCGAAGAACCGGCAACCAGTCCCGATGATACCGGGGATCCCGAGCCCGATGACGGGACGGATTATCAGACGGGCGAAGAACCACCGGCGGATACCGCTGCACCCGACGGTCCGGATGGTGATGATCCCGACACGCGTTTTGACGACGATCCGGCCAACATGCCGCCTACCGGCACACCCTCGAACGGTTCCGATGACAGTGATGACAGTAATGAGGACATGGACCCGGCGAACAGACCGCCCCCGGCCACTCCGGGCAGCGGATCCGGCGATACGAACGATGATCCGGCGCCCGTCGACGACGGCGGCCCTGATGACGGGACCGTCGATGATGAACCGGCGGATGACGATTCACCGCCTACGGAACCGGACCCGACGCCGCCTCCACAAACCGAGCCCGACGCCGGCGATCCGGGAAGCGTACCCTCCGGCGATCCCGTGGACACGCCCGATGAAGACCCCGGAGAGGATGACGATACGCCTGTAACACGCCCGTCAATGAAAATTGGAACGTCATCCATCGACCTTGGCGCGGTTCCCGTGGGAAGAAGTTCCGCCGCGTCCTTCACGCTGGAAAATTCGGGCGACGGGGAACTGGTCGTCCATTCCATAGCAAGCGACAATGACGCTTTCTCGGTGATCCCTTCGTCGGTCGTGGTGGCGCCCGGCGGGAGCGAAAAGGTGACGGTCACCTTCCGCCCGGAATCAGCTGGCGGGCAACATGGGGAGATCACGATCGAATCGAACGACCCTGACGCGCCGACGTTCATCGTCGCCGTTACGGGAACCGGGGCAGTATCGTCAATGACCGTCTCCCCGCAGGTCCTCTCCATCGGATACGTGGAAACGGGAGCACGGGGTTCGGCTGAATTCGTCATATCGAACCCGGGTCGCAGCGCGCTCACGGTCGAGGACATCGTGTGCGGCGATCCCAGGTTCTCAGTGGATGCGAACGGTTTCGCCATTCCTCCCGGCGATTCGTGGACGGTGACAGTCTTCTTCGAGCCGGATGTCAAGGGCGCCCGAAATTGCGCGGTGACCATCATCAGCGACGCCTCGGAGAACGGCACGGCCACGGTCGATGTGTCCGCCGTGGGCGTGGAAATGCTCGAATACACCTTCAGTGTCAGGGAAAACGAGTCTCTCGTGGTGTTCGGCATCCAGTATCCTCTCGATTTCCTCAACGGCATGAAGATCCATTTCCCGGAGGGTTCCCTTGCGGAAGAAATCAGTCTGTCTCTCGAACTTCCCGGCTTCGCCAGGGTGCTGGCGGACGAGGGCGAGGTGCTCTTCGGCGGGGACATACTGGCGGCGGTTTCCATAGATGTGAGCGTGGACGGCCGCGTGATCGAGCCCTATCATTTCAACACACCGGTGGAAGTCACCCTGCCCTATGACGAGGAATCCCTCGCGGAACTTGGCCTCGACCCCTTCGACCTGGGACTGTTCTTCGTGACCGACGAGGGAGAGCTGGACGGCGACGGTGTGTCGGACATCGTGGTCGATCCGGACCGCAGGACGGTCACCGCCTCGGTCGCCCATTTCTCGACCATCGCCCTCGCGGAAAAACCTCCCGAGCCGGTGGCGGTCGAAACCGGGACCCCGGCGCGTTTCACCCTCGCTCAGAACGTCCCCAACCCCTTCAACGCCGCCACGGTCATCGGCTATGAACTCGCGGAGGATTCCCGCGTCCGCATCGATGTGTTCAGCGTGATCGGCCAGCGCGTGACGACCCTCGAGGACGGCTTCAGGGCGGCCGGACGCCACTCGGTCGTGTGGAACGGAACGTCTGACGACGGCGCAAACCTTCCCAGCGGCGTCTACCTGTACCGTATCCGCGCAGGTGAATTCACCGATTCGAACAAGCTCATGCTGCTCAGGTGATCCGCATTCCCGTGCGCGTCCCCTTCCTTCAACAATATTCTTGTCACGGCCCGTCCGAAGTGCTACTATACATGTGTATGGCCGGCATAACGAATCCGGTGTCCGGACGCCTTCCCGCGCGTGGAAACGGCGTTCCGACACCGTGGACGGTGAGGTGACACCCATGGGACGGCGCTCCATTCAGACGACGATTTTTCTGGTCCTGACCGCAATCCTCCTCCAGCCGCGGGCCGTCCGCGCGCAGGATGACGCCCCGCCCTGGCACACCCATCTCATTCCCCTTCCCAAGGAAATGGCCGTCGAGGACGAGACCACGGTCTCCCGCGACGGGATATCGGTCATCATGGCGCCGGGGTCCGGGCCGCTCGTGGGTCAGGCGGTGCGCGAACTCACCGCCGCCATCGGCGGAGCTGCCGGTGACAGCGGGACGGCGGCCTCCCTGGAACTGCACCTGGGCATCCTGGACCGGGAGGGGGCGTCCCCGGAGTTCAGGCGACCCGCCGACGCCGCCCGTCTGCGTTCCCTCCCGAACAGGGAACAGGCCTATGTCATCCGTCCGGAAGGGACGAAGAAGATCATACTCGCCGGCCTTGACGAGCGCGGCGTGTACCATGCAGCCCAGACCATGAAACAGCTGCTTACGGCGCGGGCCGGGGGCGATTCCATCACGGTTCCCCTGACGGCGATAACCGACTGGCCCGACATGGAATACCGGGGATTCTGGGACGATTATTTTCCCCCCGGACAGGTGGCATGGATGGCGTCGCACAAGTTGAACCTGGTGGACTGTCATGCCGGGCTGGAGGTGGACGGCGACGGGCACGGCATCGTGACCCGCATCCCCCGGAAAGGACCGGCGGAGGCGGACGGCCTGAGCTATCCGGTCTTCTGCTCACGCCATGCCGTTCTGTATGTGCCCATCATCACCCATTTCAGCCATCTGAAGAGAACGGGCATCTATGAACGGTATCCGGAGCTTGTGGGCGAGGGAGCATCCCCGGACGACCGCTTCGTGCCGCCCTGCGCCGCACGGCCGGAGTTCATCGCGGTGCTGGCCGACTGGATGTCCGCCCTTGCCGCCAGGCCGCATATAGAGGAGATATCCGTCTGGCTCAGCGAGGTGGAGCTCCAGTGCGGATGCGACTCGTGCCGCGCCGTCGGACAGTACGTGATGGAAGCCCGCGCCGCCGTCGCCGCCTTCCGCAGGGTTCAGGAGACCCGCCCGGACCTCCGTCTCCGCATCCTGCTTACCCAGGGAAGTTATCCCTCAAACGAAAAGATCCTGGCCGAACTGCCCCCGGACATCGGCGTGGTGTATTACCACGGAGAGAAGACCTACGACTCCGGCCGCAGGCCCATCGTGGATTTCCCCCTCAGGCTCTTTACGGCAAAGGGCGGCCGGCTCGGGATCTGCCCGCAGCTTACGGTGTCGTGGGCGCTGGTCATTCCGTGGAGCTCGGCCCGTTTCGTACACGCCCGCATGGGAGAATTCGTCTTCAAGGGAGTGAGCTTTCTCAGCGCCTATGCGCCGCCCGATCTGTACCTTCATGAGTTCAATGTCCTCGCCGCGGCGGAATGGTCGTGGAATGCCCGGGGACGCGGCGAATGGGAATTCGCCCGCGCCTGGGCGGTTCGAAAGGGCTTCGACGATCCGAAGATGGTGGCCGACTGGGCGGTGATCCACGGCGACATGTCGTGGAATGTCTATGGTTCCGGGGTCCCGTTCGAATTCATCGAGGGCTTCGGCACGGCGCGGGAGATGATTGAAAACCGTGTCAGGCCCGTGCTCGGTGAGGACATGTTCCGCTCTTTCCCATCACTCGCGCATTTCGAGCGGGCTGCGGCGCAAAACGACAGTGCGCTTGTGCTGGCCCGCGCCATCGGTGACTCGGCAATCGTCGAGGAGACCGTCATCGCCCGCGGCTGTCTCTACATGGCACGCGAATGCTACCACATCGCCGAACTCCTCTGGGAGGAAACGGGGGACGCGCCGGTGAAGCATGATGAGCTCATGGGGCACGTGGGCGCCTTCGAAACCGCCGTAACCGAAACCGGCGATGCGTTGCGTCGCTGGGAGGCACTGTTCGGCGAAGATGCCGGCGGCGACCGTCTCGACAACACCATCCGCCATGCGGAAGAGATGGTGGACCTCATCAAATCGATGGTGGACACGAGCGGCCGTTGAACACGGGAACGCACGGCATGCCATGGACACGCCCCTTCCCTTCTCGTGTGTCTCAAATGCAAATACGGGTATCAAGTTAAGTAAGCAAAGCGGGAAACCATGCTTTGTCCCTCTTGAATTGCGCGAAAGAGAATACGTTGAAGCTGAGTTGACGTGACACCCGGGTTATTCTATAACCCCCTCGGTCTGCGACCGTATCCCCCCTGAAAAAGGGGGGACCGGGTACCGCCGGCTCCTGCAGAACATGGCCTCCCCTGTCAGGGGAGGTGTCGCGGAGCGACGGAGGGGTTATACAATACATGGTATTTTCAATGGCGCGAATGAGTATGAATGAATGCTTACTTAACTTGATACCCGGAATAGCTTATGTATATTGCCCAATGGGTTTTCGGGGGATTGTCAGTGTTCCTCGCGATACGGATTCCCCTCCTTCGCACGCGAGAAGGGGATGTCACATCCAGGTGACAGGGAGTGAGGTTTGAAGTCCCTATCCGGATGGAAAGCAGGCCGGCCGCCGGATCACTTTTTCCCTGCGCGGGACCGGGTGGTGATGTATATTAATCCCATCGACACGGGAACCGGAGCCAAAGAACGAAAGGAAGCACCATGCCGAAAGCGCTCATCACCGGTATCACGGGCCAGGACGGTTCGTACCTTGCGGAATTTCTCCTGAAGAAGGGCTACGAGGTCTTCGGCATCATCAGACGGAGCAGCTCATTCAACACCGACCGCCTTGATCACCTCTATCGCGATCCCCACAATCCCGATGTCAGGCTCCGGCTCCTGTACGGCGACCTGTCGGACGGCGGCAGCCTGAGCTCGATCCTCGCCGACATCCGTCCCGACGAGGTCTACAACCTCGGGGCCCAGTCGCACGTGCGCGTGTCCTTCGACCAGCCGGTCTACACGGTGAATGTGGACGCTCTCGGGACACTCAGGCTTCTTGAGGCGGTGCGGAAGACGGGCGTGAACGTGCGCTTCTACCAGGCCTCCTCAAGCGAGATGTTCGGCCGGGTGGCGGAGATTCCCCAGCGTGAGACGACCCCGTTCCATCCACGGAGCCCCTATGCCTGCGCCAAGGTCTATTCCCACTGGCAGACGGTGAACTACCGGGAGGCGTATGGCCTCTTCGCGTCGAGCGGCATCCTCTTCAACCACGAATCCCCCCGGCGCGGCGAAACCTTCGTCACCCGCAAGATCACCCGCGCCGCCGCACGCATCAAGTGCGGGCTCCAGGAAAAGCTCTGGCTGGGCAATCTCGACGCCCGGCGGGACTGGGGGTTTGCAGGGGACTATGTCGAGGCCATGTGGCTCATGCTTCAGATGGAGACGGCGGACGACTACGTGATCGCCACGGGGGAGACCCATTCGGTGCGCGAGTTCCTCGACGAGGCCTTCGGAAGGCTGGACCTTGACTGGAACGACCACGTGGAGATCGATCCCCGGTACTACCGTCCCGCGGAGGTGGACATCCTCGTGGGAGATTCTTCAAAGGCGCGGAAGGCCCTGGACTGGGAACCGAAGGTGTCGTTCGAGGAACTGGTCGCCTTGATGGTTGACCATGATGTGAAGATCGCGGAGAAGGAGCGGATGACGGGCTGAGCCCCGGACCATCTGCCACGGCTGTTTTAAACCCTTTCCTTTCACCCGCCCGGACACGGCATGTGGAATGGCCTGTCGGCGTGATCGGACCTCAGTCCATCTTGTCCCCGCGCATGGCCTCGTACCACTCGATGGTCTCCCTGAGACCGTCCTCGAAATCCGTGGATGCCCGGAACCCGAAATAGTCCCATGCCCGCGAGGTGTCGAGCCTGCGGCGGGGCTGCCCGTCGGGTTTCGTCGTATCCCATTCGATCTGTCCCGTGAACCCGGTAAGCTCGGCGATCTTCTCCGCGAGCCCGCGAATGGTGATTTCCATGCCCGAGCCGAGATTGACCGGTTCGGGGCCGTTGTAGCGCTCGGTGGCAAGGAGGATTCCCTCTGCGGCATCCTCGGCGTAGAGGAATTCGCGGGATACGCTGCCCGTGCCCCAGACGGTCACGGTGTCGTCGCCCCGGTCGATGGCCTCCAGGCACTTGCGGATGAGGGCGGGAATGACATGGCTCGATGCGGGATCGAAATTGTCCCGGGGACCATAGAGATTGACCGGCAGGAGATAGATGGCGTTGAACCCGTATTCCCGGCGGTAGGCCTGGGCCTGGACGAGCATCATCTTTTTCGCGAGGCCGTAGGGGGCGTTGGTCTCCTCGGGATAGCCGTCCCAGAGGTTTTCCTCGCGGAAGGGGACGGGTGTGTGTTTTGGATAAGCGCAGATGGTGCCGATCGCCACGAACTTTTTGTGACCGCGGATGCGCGATTCATCCATGAGCTGGGCGCCCATGATGAGGTTGTCGTAGAAATAGGACCCGGGATGGTCTTGATTGGCCCCGATACCCCCCACGTTGGCGGCGAGATGGATGACGATGTCCGGCCCCGTATCGTCATAGAGCCGGCGTATGTCCTCCTGCCGCCGGAGGTCATAGTCCGCGATGTCCGGCGCGAAAACATCCTCGGCGCCCCGGCACTGAAGGCTTTCCAGGACATAGCTCCCAAGGAATCCCCCGCCGCCGGTGACCAGGATGCGGTTGCCGGTCCAGAAACGTTCTCTGTCGCTCGCCATGGTTCGCTTTTCCCTCTGGTGTAAATGATTCCGGGCGGCCCGGGAAACGGCGCCGCTGTTCCGCCGAAGAATAATACGAAGCTTTTCTGCGTTTTTCAACGTTTTTGCCGAAAAAAATCACGCGCCGCCGTCCGTCTCCGCAGAATCCGCGTTCCCGCCGCCTTCCATGGCGGCGAAGGTGCGGTCCCAGATGGCCGTCCAGTCGTACCGGGCGCCCAGCGCCACGGCGTTTTCACGCATCATCCCGAAGCGGTCCCGGTCCCCGATGATGTCGAGCACTTCGCCCGCCAGCGTCTCCGATGTCCCGTCCACCACCACACCGGCGTTTTCACGGCCGATCTCACCTGCGATGGCGGGAATGTCCGTGATCAGCACCGGCAGACCACAGGCCAGGTATATCTTCACCTTGCCGGGATCGGAATATGACTTGTAGGTCCCCTCGATGGCGGGATAGGTGGCCAGAGCAAGCCCCTGTGCGGCGAGAATGCGGTATATCTCCTCCCCGGAATCGATGAACCCGGTGAACGACACCATGGAGGACACCCCCCGTTCCGCCGCCCG
>CAYNWJ010000099.1:2656-11308 GCA_964400815.1 uncultured bacterium | reverse complement strand
GCCGCTCCGCCCTTCCTGTGACTTTTTGCTTGACTTCCATCATAGCAGAAGGGGGCCGGGGGATGAGTTTTGAGCTTTTCGAGGGGAGGCAACCAAATTCCGGCAGCCAACCCGTCACTCACCGCAGCACCAGGCCATCGTCTCCCCGCTCGAACGTGAACCGCCGTTCGCCGCCGTCGAGCCGGATGCTGACGGTCAGGTTGCCGTCGCCGTCGACCGCGCGTTCCGCCGAACGGGCGATACGGTCCGCGTCGGCGTCATCATCCACCGGGGCGACGAAATGGCAGATGACCGTTTCGGTCCCCGACGGCCGGACCACCGTGCCGTTGTAAGGTATCCACGTGAAGGACGCCTGTTTCTGCAGGGCCAGATAGGCGTGGCGCGACGGGCGGAAGGTGAAATCCTCCTCCGTCACGGGTATCAATGCCATGTCCCCGGTGCTTCCGTCCAGGAGGGTGTAGCCGTCACGGACCGACTGGCGGGAGTCGGAGTGGAACCGGGCCTCGACCTCCGCACCGGGTGAGACGGAGCGCACCTCGTCCACCACGAGGGTGAGGCCGGCATCCTTGTCCAGGACGATGTGCCGCCGCCAGCGACCGAGTTCCTCCCCGGGGAAGGCCTTCGTCGGGTCCATGAGAACATAGCCCCGTGCGTCGTCGTCCCTGAACGCGAGTATCTCTCCGCCCACGGACTCGTCGAGGGGCTGACGGTACCGCTTGCCGGGGACCTGCTGCTCTCCGTTGACGAATATGAGATTGTGCCCGCGGCTGTCGGCGTGGGGCGTGTCGTATTTCTCGGCGTCGAAATACCGCTCGTCATAGACAGCGGTGCCGATGTCCGCGATGAATGCCTCCCCGCCGCGGTAGACCATGAACTGCCCCACGTCCAGATGGCCGTGATGGGGGTCGTCGTTTTTGCCCGCCTTGCAGGCCACCACGACGCCGTCAGTGTCCGCGAGGGAGCGCCGGAGAACCGCCCAGCCGATGGTGGGGAAATGCATGGAGCCTTCGTCGGGCAGGGCCGGCTCCACCGTGTGCCGCGGCCAGATGAGGTCGAAGAGGTCCGTCCCCGCGGTATAGATGTTCTCACGCATCCAGGCGGCGCCGGGGCTCCCGGTCTCGATGGCCAGCTTGTTGTAGAGGCGGGCGGACCCCATTCCGGTCCCCCTGGCGTCGGCGAAGTTCAGCCATTTCCGCGGATGATACATGGTGTGGAGCGGGAAGGTGACCGTATTCTCGACCACCTTCGGGTGCTTGAAATGATCGAATTTCCCGCCGGTGATGCGCTTGAGGGCGTCGGCGAAGAGCACCGTCATGCGGAATGTCTGGCCCCAGTAGGCCGTACCCTCCGCCCAGCCTCCCTTTTCGCCCAGCTCGGAGAGGGTGTTCGAGATGCGGTTGTAGGATTCCGCCACCACGTCCACCAGCTGCGGGTCCTCGGTGAGCAGCGCCAGCGCCGCCAGCCCCAGGCCGGTATTGCACCAGGAGCACCAGTTGCAGCGGTATGCGGTGGCCCACCAGTGATATTCGTAGTTCCCGCGCACGCGGGTGATCGCCTTTTCGAGCAGCGCCCCGCGTATCCAGTCGCGCTCCTCCCGGTCCAGGACCTCGTAGAGCCAGTCGTACACCATCGCCAGCTCGGATGCGGTGTCGCTCGCCACGATTGCGAAACCGAACACCACCTTGTCGTCGGGAACGTTCCAGGGGCTGACACGGCGATAGGCCTTGGCGAACTGGCAGGCCCTGATGACCCAGGTGTCCATGTCGCAGAGGGCCTTTGCGAACTCGAACGACTTGCGGGCATATTTCTCCTCGCCGGTCATCTGATAGACGAAGGCCAGGGTTACCGCCGCGTTGCGGTAGTGGTAATACACGCCCAGAAACTCACCGCTCGTGTCGAACCGTGAATCGGGAAGCTGACGGGGGAGGGGTGTTTCGACCGGTGTGTGCAGGAGCCGATTCGCCTCGGCCATCTCGCGGGCCAGGATGTCGCGGCACTGGGGATCGGTCTTTGCGCGGGCGAGGATCGCGGCCTTTTCGCCGGCGCTGAAGAACAGATACGGGTGGCGCAGATCCGTGCCTATGGCCGCGCCGATCTGTTCGGGAGTGACGTTCATGTCTTGGGCGGCGGCGCAGGGGACCGCGAGGAAGACGGCGGCGAGTACGGTTAAGATTTTCATGGGCTTCTCCAGCGTGTGCGGAACGGTGTCCGTTCCCGTTTTCAAAAACATCCTTTCCATTTCCCGATAATGCCCTATATTGTGGCAGGGGATTCGTCTGTATCCGGACATTTCAACATTACGCCAATATACGGCGGTGTGCAATATGAAAAACGACGACATCGGCCACATCCTCGAGTCCTGGCCCTTCGATCCAGAGGAGGAATTGATCGTCCGCATCATCGAGGGCGAGAATGGCCCCCGTCTGCAGATGCGTGTCGATCTGGGCGTGGTCCAGATGCGCCTCGACGGCAGCCCGTCGGGGGAGTCTCCCGAGGGATTCGATTCATGGTTCGACCACTACCTCGACCGTCAGCGAAGACAGGAAAGCAGTGGGATCGACGATTTCTTCACCCTGGGCGAGGAAGAGTGCGCCTTTCTGCGCCGCGAGGCCGTGCATTACTATTACCGCTACCTCTGTCTCATGTCCCTGGAAGATTACGATCGTGTGGCCCGCGACACCGACAGGAACCTCCGGCTCTTCACCTTTGTCAAGCGCTACGCCGTCCGCGAGATCGACCGCTGGTCCCTCGACCAGTACCGTCCCTATGTCATCATGATGAACGCCCGCGCCCGCTGCGCCCGTCTCGTGGGCGGCGCGGGGCTGGAGATCGGCGACGCGGGTGTGGAATCCCCCGCCGATGGGGATGCGGGAACCAACGACGACTACGGCGCGATCCACGAGGCGCTGGAGATCGTCGACACCGGCATTGCGAAGATAATGGACTTCCACCACGAGTACGGTCTCGACGCGGACATGGACGGTTCCATCGAGCTGAGCATTCTGAAGGCGATCAAGAACGGTCTCATGCGTCATCTGCCCCCCACCCTCGAGGAACAGCTCGAGCGGGCACTGAAGGAGCAGCGTTTCGAGGACGCCGCAGAGCTCAGGGACAGGATCCAGGGCCGCGGCGGCGCATCGCCCTGAGTCTCCCGCTTTATCCCCCGCACTTCCCCCGAATATCCGGCGCTGCCCCGCCCCAATCGCGCGCGAATACCATTTGACACATCCACGGCCAGGAGATATTTTGAGGGATACCGGAATTACGGTGACATCCGGGCGCGACCGCATGCCCGTCCGCCCGCTCGAAACGGAGGGACCGATCACATGAAACGATTCACCGGCATGGCGATATGCGCCGTTCTCGCGGCGGCGGGGCTTGCCTGCTCCACCGACACCGGGACCGAAAGAACGGCGGACACAATGGAAAGGAACGACATGGACACCATGAAGGGCGGCGGGACCCTGCGCCGGACAGTCTGGCACATCGACAACCTGGAGAACATCGGCGGCCACGATGTGGAAGTCGTCGGCGATCCGAAAGTCGTGGACACGCCGGGAGGAAAGGCGGTGGAGTTCGACGGGGTCGACGACGGCCTGATCATCGACAACCATCCGCTCGCGGGGGCGCGGGAGTTCACCCTCGAGGTGATCTTCCGTCCGGATGCCGGGGGACGACCAGAGCAGCGCTTCTTTCATCTCCAGGAAAGGGAGACCGACAACCGCTATCTGATCGAGACACGGCTTTCGGGCGACGGTGATTGGTGGCTGGACACCTTCCTGAAGACGGGGGACGTAGACCAGACGCTTGTGGACCCGTCGAAGCTGCACCCGGTCGGGGAATGGTACAACGCCACCCTGGTCTATGACGGCAATGAGCTCAGGCACTATGTCAACGGTGTGCAGGAGATCGCCGCGGAGATCGGCGGGGTTCCGCCGCAAGAACCGGGGCGGACCTCGGCGGGCGTCCGCATGAACCTGGTCCACTGGTTCAAGGGCGCCATCAGGCAGGCCCGCTTCACCCGCGGCGTGCTCGCGCCCGAAGACTTCCTGAAACCCTGAGACGCATCCGGCTGCGGAAGAATACCATTCCGTGCGGACATCCCATGGACCGAAACCATACACCGGGGGGGATTCATGCAGAAAGATCGGACCGGTTTCCCGATGGCAGCGCTTGTCATCCTGGCCACGATGGTTTTCGCCGCGCATCCGGCGGCGGGACAGGCGATCAGATCGCCGGAGGATTTCGCCGGGCACCGCATGGGCGCGGACTACAAGCTCGTCCGGTGGGACGGCATCGTCGAATATTTCCGCCTCGTGGGAGAGGCCTCGCCGCGGGTCAATGTACGGGAACTGGGCGAAACCACGGAGGGACGGCCCTTCATCCTGGCCGAGATATCCTCGCCCGACGCCATCGCCGCCCGCGACCGGCACATGGAAACCCAGCGCAGGATATCCGACCCCCGCCTGATCGCGGACGCCGACGAGGAACGCCGCCTCATCGAGACAGCCAAAACGGTGGTGTTCATAAACTGCAACCTCCACTCCACCGAGATCGCATCGAGCCAGATGGCCCTGGAACTCCTGCACGACCTTGCCACGGGCGACACCCCGGAGATCAGGGAAATTCTCGAGAACACCATCATCGTTCTCGTGCCTTCCGCCAATCCCGACGGTCTCGAGAAAGTGGCCGACTGGTACTACCGGTCCTTCGACACCCCCTGGGAGGGATCGGGAATGCCCTGGCTCTATCACACCTATGCCGGCCACGACAACAACCGCGACTGGTTCATGCTGAACCTCAAGGAAACACGGCTCGAGACGGATGTGCTCTATTACGAGTGGCTGCCCAATGTCGTCTATGACATCCACCAGATGGGCAGCGGCAGCATCCGGTATTTCGTCCCCCCCTTCTTCGATCCGAAGAATCCGAACATTCACCCGCTCAATGACGACATGATGCTCATCATCGGCGGGCACATGGCGCTGGAACTCACCCGTCACGGCAAATCGGGCGTGGCCCACTCGGCCATGTACGACAACTGGTGGCAGGGCGGGTTCCGCACCACCGTCTACCGTCACAACATGGTGGGCCTTCTCACCGAGGCCGCCAGCGTGCGTATCGCCTCGCCCATCTTTCAGCGCAAAAGCGAGCTCCGGGGGGTGAGGCGCGGCCTGCCCGAATATGCTTTGAGCATCAATTTTCCCAATCCCTGGCCCGGCGGCTGGTGGCGGCTCCGCGACATCGTCGAATACGAGAAGATATCGTGCATGAGTCTCTTTACGCTGGCGGCGCGCTACCGTGCACTCTTCGTGAGCAACACCATCAAGCAGGCCCGTGAATCCATCGAGCGCGGCAGGGAGGAGCCGCCCTTCGCCTGGCTCGTCCCCCCCGATCAGCACGATCCCGGCACCGCGGCGGACATGCTCCAAAGGCTCCGGGCCACCGGCATCGAGGTCCACCGCGCGACTGCGGGCTTCAGCGCCGACGGTGTTCCCTATCCACCGGGGACCTATGTCATGTATGCCTCCCAGCCGTTCCGCCTCCATCTCAAGGACATGATGGAACGCCAGGATTATCCCGACCGCGAGCAGTATCCCGGCGGCCCGCCGGAGGTGCCCTACGACAACGCGGGCTGGACGCTGCCACTGCAGATGGGGGTGCGCACAATCGCGGTCAACAGCCCCTTCGCCTGCGAAGCCGTCTTCGTCGACCGTGTCGAAAAGCCGCAGGGAGAACCGAGGGGCTCCGGCTCCGGCTGGCTCGTGCGCGCGGGTGCGAATGACGCCTACCGGCTTTTGAACCGTCTGGCGGACCGCGGCATCGATGTCTCGGTCGTGGCCGCCTCCCGTGGGACCGGCAGCAGCGCGATCACTCCCGGCTCGCTCTACATCGACGACAGGGGAGCGGTCAGGGACGCCATGCCGGGTCTTCTCGATGGCCTCTCCGTGGACCTGGAGGGTTCCGGCAGGCCAGACGGCACCCTCGCGGACGCCCCGTCGCCCCGCATGGCGCTCTATCAGCCATGGACAGCCAGCGCCGACGAGGGCTGGACGCGGCTGGTGCTGGACAATTTCGAATACGGGTACACTTCCCTGCACAACGCCGAAATCCGCGCCGGCGATCTCTACAGCCGCTACGACTGCATCGTGCTGCCCTCCGTGGGCCCCGGCACGATCATGAACGGTCACGCGCCCGACTCCACCGAGCCGCAGTACGTGGGCGGCATCGGCGACGAGGGCGTGGTCGCGCTCCAGGACTTCGTCAAGGACGGCGGCACGCTCGTCTGCATCGACGCCTCGTGCGATCTGCCCATCGACCGGTTCAACATCCCGGTCAAAAACATCGTACGGGGGAAGAAGCTCGAGGAGTTCTTCTGCGCCGGCTCCATCCTCCGGGTGTGGATCGACAATACTCATCCGGTGGGATACGGTTCCCCGGAGTGGGTATCGGGATATTTCACCCGTTCACAGGCGTTCGAACTGATGGACCCGAAGAACACCAAGGACATGGAAAAGGAACGTAATCCCGCCGAGCGTTTCCCGGCCAAGGTCGTGGCCCGCTATTCCGACACGGTGCTTCTGGAGAGCGGGTTCATCAACGGCGGTGAACTGATCAGGGACACACCCGCCATCGTGGAGGTGGAATACGGCGCCGGGAAGATCGTCCTCATGGGATTCCGGGTCCAGAACCGCGGCCAGCCCCACGGGACGTTCCGGCTGCTGTTCAACGCCATACAGCGGAGCACACTCGGAAACTGAGCGGACCCGGGTGGCGGGGTTCATCAGCATTGCGGCGAAAAACACGGACAACCTCTCCGTGCTGTAAATAACCCGCAGCAGGGTTCGGGAGTTTTTCGGGTCTCTCTTCATCGGACCGTAACGACCGTTTCCGCCCGTTCTTCAAAGGCCGGCGGGAGATGCGCGCCGCAACGGATGCATATGAAAAAGCGTGTGATGATATCACAGTGATCAACTCGTACCAACCATTTACCTGCCGACACGTCATATTGCCTGGAGGGACTCCCATGTTCAGAGTGTTCTGTTTCGCGGTTATCGCCGCATCCCTTTTCATCACGGGGAATTCCTTCGCCCAGACCAAACAGCAGGGCGACACCGGCTACATCCCCTCAGAGGAGAACCTCGCCGCCCGCGAGTGGTTCCAGGATGCGAAATTCGGCCTCTTCGTCCACTGGGGCGTGTACAGCGTGCTGGGAAAGGAAGGCGCCGAATGGGTGATGAACCATGACAAGATGCCCATTGCCGAATACGAAAAGCTGCCCCCGCAATTCAATCCCGTGAACTTCGATCCCGACGAGTGGTGCCGCATGGTGAAGGATGCCGGCATGAAATACATCACCATCACCAGCAAGCACCACGACGGGTTCGCCATGTTCGACAGCGAAGTCAGCGACTACGACGTGGTGGACCGCACGCCCTATGGAAAAGACATCCTCAAGATGCTGGACGAGGCATGCCGGAGGCATGGTCTCAAGCTGTTCTTCTATCACTCGCAGCTGGACTGGCGCCATCCAGACTATTATCCCCGCGGCAGAACGGGCCGTGACTACACCGGCAGGCCCCGGAGCGGCGACTGGCACCGCTATCTCGACTACATGGACGCCCAGCTTCGCGAACTCTGCACCAATTACAACGTGGGCGCCATCTGGTTCGACGGCATGTGGGACAAGCCCGACGCGGACTGGCGGCTCGGGAAGACATACAGGATGATCCACGGCATCCGCTCCGACATCATGATCGGCAGCAATCACCATGTGGCCCCCTATCCCGGCGAGGACTTCCAGATGTTCGAGAAGGGTCTTCCCGGCAAGGACCCCTTCTCGCGCGGCGGCTTCGTCTCCGACATGATCCCCCTTGAGACCTGCGAGACCATCAACAATTCATGGGGCTACAACAAGGACGACACGAAATTCAAGAGCGCAACCGACCTGATCCACTATCTCGTGAACGCCGCCGGGAACAACGCCAACTTCCTGCTGAATGTGGGCCCGAAGCCCGACGGCGCCATACAGGACGAGTTCAGGGAGCGTCTCGCCGCCATGGGGACCTGGCTCAGGGCCAACGGCGAGGCCATCTACGGCACCCGCGGCGGCCCCGTCCCACCCCAAAGCTGGGGGGTCACCACCAACAAAGACGGGAACGTCTATATCATCGTCACCGCGGCCGACGATATCATCGCGGTGCCGGACCTCGGCAAACCGGTCCGCCGTCTGTCCCTGCTTTCGGGAGCGCGCGTGCCCTTCGAGGCGACCGCCCTGGGTACGCTCGTGAAGATGCCGGAATCGGGCCGCGATCCCGACGCCACCGTACTGGTCGCGGAGTTCTGAGAGACGGAAAAAAACACGACGCGCCGGGGAGATGGAGCTTTCGATGGGCTCCGGCCGGGGGATGCGTTTTGATTGTACACCACCGAAGGGATCAAACCATTATGCGAACGAAACCGATACTGCTCATCACGGCGCTTGCGGTCCTTCTCACAGCCGCCGGGACCGGTCATGCCCAGCGCATGTCAGGAGCGGAAGCTCCCGGCGCACTGTTCGAGGCGGGTTCCTGGCTCGCTCCGCCCTACTGTTATGACCTCGACCGCTGGCACGGGGTGAAGTTCACGAAGGCGGTCAACGGCCGTGTGGTC
>CAYNWJ010000099.1:0-2646 GCA_964400815.1 uncultured bacterium | reverse complement strand
CTACCAGGACATGGCCCATCTCAAGGTCCGCAAACTCTATGAACGCGCGGGAATCGCCGAAATGGAACGGGCGTCATCCTCGGAACTGGAGCTCATCGGCAGGCTTTCCGATTGGGCAAACAGTCACTGGGGCCACATGCAGCCCCTGCCCTATCCCACATGGGACGCCCATGAAATCCTCGACAAGGCGGAAGCGGGGGACGCCTTCTGGTGCACCTTCAAGGCCGCGCTCTTCGTGCAGGCCTGCAATGCCGCCGGTCTCACCGCCCGCGTGCTGGGCATCAACCCCGAGGACAGCGCCGCCCACACGGTGACCGAGGTCTACAACAACGAGTTCCGCAAGTGGATGCTCGTGGACCCCTGGATGAACTGCCGGTTCGAGCGCGGCGGCGTGCCAATGAGCGCGCTCGAGCTGCATGACGCCGCCGGAGCCGGGGACCTTTCCGGCATCACCCTCGTCTTCGGGGAGAACGGCCGCGGCACGGAGTTCTGGGACAAAAAGACCGGCAGGACGGACACCATCCCCCACGCGAACGCCCGCGTGCCCATCGAGGAGGACAAGGACACGGGGCTCGCGAAATTCTATTACGACATCCGCATCGTCATGCGCAACGACCACACCGTCCACCCCCAGTCAACCGAGAATGTCTATGTGGACGGTTTCATGGTGCCCTACAACGCACGGGGCGGCGAATGGTGGGGGCCCCAGCTCAAGTGGGCGGACGACGCCACCTTTCCCCAGATAACCTGTCCCAACACAAACGTGCGCGACGAGTTCGAGTGGCCCCTCAACGAGGTCGCCGTGGACCTCCGCAAGACCACGGTGTCCGGCGAGCCGGTGGTGCTGGAGGCGCGGTTTTCGACCCTCACGCCCAGCTTTTCACATTATGCCGTCGAGGTGGACGGCCGTCCGGTGGATGTTGACGGAGACACCTACATCTGGAAACTCGAGGAAGGGGAGAACCGCCTCACGGTCGCCGCGGTGAATGTCACCGGCAGAAAGGGATTCCCCAGCGAATTCGCCCTGAACTACGACCCTTCGCTTGTGGACTTCTCCCGCCGCGTGGAGATCGGCGTTCCGAACCCGGGGTTCGAGCAGCCCGATACCGGGGCGGGCAAAGGCGACACACCTTCGGGATGGCGGACCATCACATCGAACGCCCTCCGGTACGGTTCCTTCACCCTGGACACGCGCGAGAAGCACTCGGGAGCCCGCGCACTCAAGGCCTCGCCCGCCGGCGATCCCGAGACGGGGGTGGAATACGCCTTCATCGTGCGCTCGGACAATTTCGAGGTCAATCCCGCCACCGACGTGGTCTATTCCATCTGGCTCAGGGCAGCAGAGGAGAATACGCCCGTGGACATCGCCCTGCTCGATTCCACCTACAAGGGCCAGGGGACCTATGTGGAACGGGTGAGCGTGGGGCGCGAGTGGAAGCGCTACAGTCTGCCCTGCCGCCTGCACAACGAGATATTCAGAGCCTATGTGGGTTTCAAGGTCTACACGGGCACGGTGTGGGCGGATGACGCGGAGATCATCGAGGCCGGGAGGATGGGCGTCTCCTTGGACAGATGACACATGTCCCCGTCATGTCTGCGATGGCCGAACCACAAGAACTTCAACAATCGAAAGGACCACCATGAGACCACTGAACCGCCACGTGCGCGACATGCCCCATTCGGGCATACAGAAGATCTTCGAGATGAGCAGCGGAATGGAGGGGGTGATCCACCTGGAGGTTGGCCAGCCCGATTTCCGCACCCCGGAGCACATCCTCGAGGCTGTCGCGCAGGCTGGACGGGACGGGTTCACGCGCTACACCCCGGCGGCGGGCATTCCCGAACTGCGCGAGGCCATCGCCCGCAAGATCACCGAAAAGAACGGCTTCCCGGCGGAGGCGAAGAACGTGGTGGTATCCCCCGGCGCGGTGGCGAGCATCATGAGCGTGCTGGTGGCGGTGGCCGAACCGGGTGACGACATCCTCCTGCCCGATCCCGCCTGGCCGAACTATATCATGCAGGTGGCCTGCATGGGCTGCCGCGCTGTCAGATACCCGCTGGTGCCGGAACGGGGGTTCCAGGTGGACCTGGACGCTCTCGAACGGCTGGTGACCCCCAGGACGAGCGTGCTGGTCATCACCACGCCCGGCAATCCCACGGGGGCCCTCTTCCCCGAGGACACCATCCGCGACATCGTGGATTTCGCGAAGCGCCACGACATCTATCTCATCTCCGACGAGGTCTACGAGGAGATCGTTTTCGACGACGAGCACGTGTCGACGGGGCGCTTCAACGACGACGGACGCGTGGCGAGCGTGTTCGCCTTCTCGAAGACCTATGCCGTTCCGGGCCTGCGCGTGGGCTATTCCGTCTGCGAGGACCGTCTGGCCGCGCTGGTGGAGAAGCTCCAGACCCCGCTGGTGACCTGTCCCGCGTCCGTTTCCCAGAAGGCCTGCCTCGCCGCGCTCGAGGGGCCGCAGGAGCCGGTCGAGGAGATGCGCCTCGCCTACAGGGAACGCCGTGACGCCGTGGTGAAGATCCTCCGTGACCGCGGCCTGTACCTGTACACGCCGAGCGGAGCCTTCTATATTCTCATCGACATCTCGCGCACGGGGATGCATTCCGACGATTTCGCCCTGGACCTCC
>CAYNWJ010000098.1:0-11566 GCA_964400815.1 uncultured bacterium | reverse complement strand
GACGGCCACGCCGACTACACCCACTACTACACCTTCAACGACGGCGTACAGCGGAGCTGTATCGACATCCTCCGGGAGGCCTGGGAACGGCTCGGCGACGAGCGGTACCGCGACGCCGCCGTCCGGGGCATGGAGTTCTACATCACCTCCCAGTACGCCGATCCCCAGGCCGGCTGGGCCCAGCAGTACACCATGGACATGGAGCCGGGGGCGGCGCGTTCCTATGAACCCGCTGCCATCAGCGTCCACCGTACCATCGGCAACATCGGCGACCTCATGCGTTTCTACGGGATGACCGGCGATAGGCGCTTCCTGGAGCCCATCCCCCACGCCCTCGACTGGTTGGAACGCTCGGCGATCAATTCAGACCCCGCGGCCGGATGGACCCATGCGGGCTTCTACGAGCCGGGGACCAACGAGCCGTTGTACTACCATTTCACCGGCGACAGCCATGAGACCATGGAATACTGGATCGATCACGAGCGCGAGGGGTCGTGGTGGTACCGCCGTCAGGCGAAACCCGATATCGAAGGTCTCCGGCGGACCTATGAGAGAACAGCCGCCCTGTCCCCGGAGGAGGCGCGGGCGCAATACGAAGAACGCGGGCGCACCGCTGGAGACACCGGCAGCGCCGATCCCGACGAGGTCGCCGCCATCGTGGAAGCCCTCGACTCACGCGGCGCCTGGGTGACCGAGATCAGTGTTCGGGACTACGAAAAGGGCATGCTCCAGGTCCCGCCCCGGACGCTGCCGGGCATCGACGTCCGTGTGTTCACGCGGAACATGGGCGCGCTCGCCGCTTTCGCGGCCGCCGGGGCGGATTAAGGAAGTATGCACATATCGCGGGAATCGGAAATATCGGGGATTATCTGAGTTTCCCGTCTTCGAACTTCTTCAGGCACTGGGGGCAGATGCCGTGGCTGAATTTCGCGTCCGAATGCGAGGAAATATACTTTTCAAGCTGGTTCCACAGCCCTTCCTCGGTCCGGACTTTCTTGCAGTATGAGCAGATGGGTATGATGCCGTGGAGGGTCTTGATCTCGTCGAGCGCCTGTGTAAGCCTGCTGTTGGCCTCTTTCAGCTCCTCGGTGCGTTCCTCCACCATGCCTTCGAGATCGTTCTGATACTGTTGTATACGGTCGTGCATGGTGTTGAACGCCCCGGTCAGTTCCGCGATCTCCCGTGCGGCGGGGAGTTCGAGGTTATCGCGGAAAGTCTCGGGCCGTTCGGCGATCCGCAGCGCCCTCTCCCTGAGTGACAGGAGCGGTTCGATGACCTGTTTCCTGTGGGTGCGGTACTGCACGGCGAAGAGCAGTGTCAGACCGAGGACCAGCACAACAGCCAGCCGTGCGGTGACCGTGTTGGCCGCGTGAAGGGCATCGGAAACGGGGATGCGGATCGAAACGGCGGAGACGACATCGCCGACGTTCCTGCCGAAACTCCTTTCTGCGCCGTACCCGGCCACGACCTCTGCGGGCGCACGATCCGGAGCACCATGACATGCCAGACACATCTCCTCCATGATCTCGCCCTTTTTCATCAGGACATAATAGCGGGAACCGTCGATTTCCCTGATGCCGGAATACGATTCCGGGCCCGTCCCCTCGTTGAGCGCCCGTATGAAAGCCCGTTCCATCTCATCCGCCTCGTTCGAAGGGTTGCGGGCGTCGATCGCGCATTCCTTGTAGTAGTATTCCCCATTCTTGTGCAGTTCGCCGAAATAGGAATGAATCTCGCGCACGGCATAGGTGGAGGACATGAGAACGGGGTCGAAGGCCTCGTCGGGATCGATGTGCTCGAACAGATGGGGCTTGAGCTGATGGGTGCTGTAGGTGTGTACGGCGAGATTGTGGTTGAGCATGATGTCGGCGCGAACGCGGGCGTCACGCAGGGCGTTGTCATGCAGTGTCCTGTAGACGGTGAAAATCAACGCGAGCCCAATGACGAGGAACACCGCGGCGATCTTGATCGATATCTGGGTATGCAGGGACCGCTTCGTCATCAAACCAGCCGATGGTTTCGTATGGGAATATTGTGGATCATGCCTCATACATCACCGGACGATACACGCCTGGTGACAGCCGCCTCAGCGACACGCTCAGCGAATGCCGGCCGTCAGCCTCCCAGCCAGCGGTCGAACCAGTCGAATGCCTCCTCCTGCATGACGGCGTCGAACTTGTGATCGCCGGGATGGAACGAACAGCGGTACCGGTCTCCGGCGCCGGCCTTCACGAACACCTCCCGCAGGATGGTATCCGCCCGCTTCATCTCGGGAAGGGTATAGAGCGTGTCCCCGGAATCGTTGAGCACCATTGTGGGAAGCGGCGCGCGCATCCCGAGAATCTCCGGGAAATCGAGCTCGTTCGGCAGCACGGGGACATAGGTCATCCACGTGTGCGTGTATGATTTGTTGAGCAGAAAATCCCTCCAGGTGGTCATGAAACCCACGCAGACGGCGCATTTGATCCGCGGGTCGAGCCCCCCGGTGAACACCGTGCGCATGCCCCCGCCCGAAAACCCTCCGCAGCCGATGCGGGATTCGTCCACATCGTCACGGGCGCAGAGAATGTCGAGGGCGATGCGGTCCTCCGCCATGAACACCCCCGGCCAGGTGGTCCCGGCGCAGAAGAGGGACTTGGCCATGACCGACTCGTGCTCGCCCGCCCATCTGTTGTATGCGGCGATGGTGTCCGGGTTCTCGGGATCGTCGTCGGTGAGACCGTCGCGCATGATCCCGGGAACGTCCCCGATGAGGACCCGCCTGCTCGCGAAGGGAAAGGCATCGGAAACCAGGACCACGTAGCCCCGCCCGGCTATCTCGTTCGCCCAGGCTCTCCCGCTGTAATATTCCGCCTGGTGCTCCTCCATGAGGGGATGGCGGCGGTCCGAGGTGCGCGTGATCTTCCGCCTGCCGAAATACTTGTTCCCTCCGTGGTCGTGAAAGGCGAGGATTCCGGGAAGCCTGCCGGTGCTTCCGGCCGGTTTGAGGAGGATGGCCCTCGTGGGCCTGCCGGAGGGAAGCTGCCAGGACAGCTCCTCCACCTTCAGACCGTCGTAGTCATACTCCCGTACAATCTCCACAGGCGGCATGGGCCCCAGATCGGGGGCGGCGATACGGTCGTCGAGGGTCTTCCGCGCAGCGGAGCGCCAGGACTCCATGTCGCGCCATTCGTCTCTGCGGAATGAGAGGGAGGGGAGTTCTCCTTCGGTCAGCCCGTCCGCCCACCTGCCATAGGGGCCGATCACGCTGACATCCGGGCCGTACGTTCTCGTGGCTTCCCGCGCCATGGCGGGCTTGTCCGATGCATCTCCGAGCATTGCATATCCTCCGATCGCCGCAGCCGTCCGCGTCACGAAATCCCGCCGGGATATCGAAGCCGCTCCGTCCGCAGCCGTGTGTCCTGTATCGTGATCATTCATGGGATCGTTCCGTTTCATGTTCTTTTCTCCCCCCCTGCGTTTTTGCCGTCCGCACCATCCGGAGCCGTCAGATGCGAATGAATATCTTCCGCCGGTAGAGCCAGAAGGCCAAACCCCACATGAACGCCAGACGGACATTCTGCTGGATGACCTCGCCCCACACGCCAAATGGCTCCAGGAAGGGCTTCGTGAAGATGAAGGTGAAGGTGTTCGTCCAGCCGCCGAGGAGGTTCGCCCAGAGGTAGAGGAAGATGGGATTCATCCCCGCGACCACCAGCACGGTCGTCCAGGACCGCCAGCCCCGAACATCCACCAGCCAGTGGAAGAGCGCCAGCGCCAGAAGCGCGTAGCCGCCGCTCGCGAATATGAACGAACTGGTGCAGATGCGCTTGATGATGGGGGTTATCGGATCGAGGGCATAGCCGGCGACGAGGAAAACGAGCCCCGTTCCCGCGATCATGCGTATCTTCTTCATGGCGTCACGGTCGCTTTTCAGGACGATTCCGGCCATGACCCCCCACATGGTGTGTGCGGTGGAGCCGATGAAGTTGATGGTGACCCAGCCGCCGCCGGGATTGATCTTGCCCATGAGGATACGGTCCATGAAGGCGCCCAGGTTGCTGTCCTTCTCCCAGGGATCGGTCACTCCCGGCACGGGGGCGAAACGGTAGAGCAGATAATTGGCGAGCAGTATCCCCAGGGTGATGTACAGCTGGGCCCTGAGGGATTTCCGCATGAAGAGGAAGGCGAAGAAATAGGTGAACGCCAGCTGGGTCAGGACATTCCACAGTTCCCACACGTATTCCCTGCTGTACCAGCAGTGGAGCATCACGCCCAGAAGGAACAGGGTGAGCGAGCGCCTGACGACGTGCATGAACGACTGCCGCCAGGTCTCCCCACGCTGCCAGCGCTTCTCGAAGGAGAAGGGCATGGCCACGCCCACGATGAACATGAAGAACGGCTGTATCAGGTCCCAGAAATAGAGGCCGTTCCACGGGTGATGGGTGAACTGGAGGGCGATCGGGGCGAAGAACGGCATGTCGCGCAGGTGCGACAGGCCGAACGCCCCCGAAATGAGCATGATCATGGTGAATCCGCGAAACGCGTCCAGCGAGGTGAGGCGCTCGGCCGGTCTGATGCGGACGTCCTCGGGGCTCATGCGGGGCTCCTTTCAGGAAATGTGCCGCCATGTTTTTCACAAGATGAAGGGCGCGGGGAAGGAGCGCAAGAGAATAATGGCGGCATGCAATCCCCATTTTTTCCAACCGAACTTGATGCAGCAGTTCAGTACCTTCCCTTGAATGGGGATGTGGCTTCGAAGAAACCGGAGCGATCTGTCTGTTCAGGCTCTCTGCGAAAAGACCCCGTTCCGGACGGTCCCCCTTTCTATGGGGGACGTGCTGATTGAGTGGGCTTCCATTTGAACCATGATTATAGGGATGAAAGGATTGACAGGATTGTAATCGCGGTTCATCCCTTAATCCCGAACATCCCGGTTCAGAAATTGAAATCCGCTGAAAAAACTGTATCCTCTGAAAAATGGAGGATTGCCAGTCAAAAAAAATCCCTTGACAATTATTATTCGCATGCGTATAATACGCCAGCGACATTACAGCGGGACACCTTGACGAACGTAACCTATTCAGGGAGGACGGTACGATGGGTCTGGCGGGAAGGATCGGAACGGGTATAACGGCGTTGTCCGCGATAACGGCGGTGTTGGTGTGCAGCGCGGCCGGCGCCGTGGCGCAGGAGGCGTCAACGGGGGCGGTATTCGGCACGGTCGTCGAGGGGGCCACCTCGCAGCCGCTTTTCGGCGCATCGGTGAACGTGGAAGGCACCCAGAAAGGCTCGATCGTCAACGAGCAGGGGGAATACCGCATCGAGGGCGTCCCTCCCGGCACCCACAGCCTCCGCTTCTCCATGATCGGCCATGACACCCTCATCAGGCCGAACGTCACGGTGAGCCCGGGGCGCGCGACCGAGATACACGCCCGTCTGGTCCAGGCGCCGGTGGAGGTGGAGGGGGTGACGGTGAAGGCTAAGGCCACCTATTTCGAGAAGGACCCCGAGGCGGAGGTCTCCGGGAGGACCATCGACACCGAGGAGATCATCAACACGCCGGGCGCGGCCATGGATGTGCAGCGGGTGGTGCAGGTGCTCCCCTCGGTGGTGTCCGGTTCTGACCAGATGAACGAGATCATCGTGCGCGGCGGCAATTTCGGCGAGAATCTCTTCGTCATGGACGGCATCGAGATACCGAACCCCAACCACTTCGCCTTCCAGGGCGCTGGCGGCGGGCCCATTTCACTGCTCAGGACGGAGTTCATCGACGATGTGAGCTTCCTCGCCGGGGCCTTTCCCGCACGGTACGGCGACAAGGCCTCCTCGGTCATGGACATCTCCCTCCGGCGGGGCAGCCGGGAGCATTTCCTGACCAACATCGACATGGGCATGGCGGGCGTGGGCATGATGGCCGAGGGTCCGGCCGGCAAAGGCGGCTCATTCCTCTTCTCCGCCCGCAAGAGCTTCCTCGACCTCATCATCCAAAACACCGGCATGACCGCCGTGCCCCGCTATTACAACATCCAGGCCAAGGGGACCTGGAGCCTGGGGTCGAAGCACACACTCCTCTGGAACACCGTCTACGGCGACGACACCATCCGCATCGAACCGGGCGAGGACGAGGAGGTCGATGACGAGAACGTGGACCAGTCCACGGACCTGATGATAACCGGACTCACCCTGAAAAGCGCCCTGACACCCTCCCTCTATTCGGAGGCGGTGCTCTCCTTCGTCAGGAACAACTGGGAAACCGATGTTTGGGAGGAGGGGGTCAACCGAAGCGAGGCCTTCTACAACAACTACTCCACCGAATCCGAAACGAACCTCAAATACGAACTCACCTGGTTCATGGGGGACCATGAGCTGTCCGGCGGTTTCTCTGTCAAGAACAGCCGTTTCGACCATGACATCTTCGCCGACGAGGATACGGTCTTCACCCATGACACGGCCTTCGCCTCGGCAGAGGACGATACGGTTACGGGCATCCACCGTATCTATCCAGCATGGCGTGACGAGAAGAATGTCAGCACCATCAAGAGCGCGGGATTCGCCCAGCTCCGCCTGAACCCGGTCGAGCGCCTGTCCCTGAGACTCGGCGGCCGGGTGGATCACTTGGAATACACCGGTGACACGAACGTCTCGCCCCGCCTCGGCGCGCGCTACCGCCTGGGGGATGACCTGTGGCTGAACGCCGCCTATGGCGTCCACTATCAGAGCCCGGCCTATATCACCCTCACCGCCCACGAGAACAACAGGGACCTGAAGAACTACCACACCAATCAGCTCGTCATCGGCGCCGAATGGCTGCCCCGGCCCGAACTCCGCGTCACCATGGAAGCCTATACGAAGAAATACCGCGATGTCCCGGTCGCCCTGTCCTGGACCACGCCCGACCCGTGGGACTCATCCAACGGCGAGGCGGTGAACGCCGCCACGGGCCACTCCGAGGGCATCGAACTCTATGTCCACCGCAAGATGAGCAATTCGTACATGTACATCGTCTCATATTCGTTCTACCGGTCGTGGTTCACCGATCCCCGGACCGGGGAGGACCGGCCCTGGAACTTCGACCACAAGAACGTCTTCACCACCACCTTCGCCAAGCGCTGGAAACCCTCCGAAACCCAATGGTACCGTGACATGCGCGAGAAGCTGTGGTACAAGATGTTCGCCTGGATACTCCCCTTCGGCGACGAGGTCATGCTCTCGGCCAAGTGGCGGTATGCCGGCGGAAGGCCCTACACCGATCCCACCTATCTCCGCCCCTACCATGTGTGGATCGTTCCCGAAGACACCACCATGAACGACCGGCGGTTCCCCGCATACCACCGGCTCGACCTGCGGCTGGACCGGCGATTCTATTTCAGGAACTGGAGCCTCGTGGCCTATCTCGACATCATGAACGTCTACGGGCGCGACAACATCTGGGACTATTCACGGGACGAGTACGGCGATGAGGAGAAGGTCTATCAGTTCCAGACCATGCCCATCGGCGGGTTCAACATCGAGTTCTGAGAAGCACCCGTCAGCCACGGGGCCACGGGAAACACTCCAAAACCATCCCTCCGGTTGCAGCCGGGGGGATGGTTTTTTTGGAAGAACGTCATGAATATCTTGCATATCCCATCGTTCAAACCGTACTATCCAACAACCACCCATACAAGGACCCGAACCTGGAGATGCACATGAACAAACTGCGCCTGATCTGCTTTCTCGCCGTTGCCGGGGCCCTCTGCGCCGGTGCGCAGGCACAGCGGTCCGTCACCAACGACCGCTGGGAACGGGAGCCCGGCTTCAGCCATCCCGTCATCACCGGGCCCTATACGCCACGACCCTTCAAGCCCCGTCAGTACGTGGTCTACCGCGCCATCGACGAGATCAGTGTCGATGGGAAACTCGACGAATCGAGCTGGATGAACGCCGAGTGGACCGAAAATCACACCCACATCGTGTTCAGGGGCTACCGGGAACCGGGCCTCGACACCCGCTCGAAAATGGTCTGGGACGATGACAACATCTATTTCGCGGGATTTCTCGATGAACCGAACATCTATGCCCGCCACACGAAGAAAGACACCATCATCTGCCAGGAAAGCGATTTCGAGATTTTCATCGATGTGGACGGGGACACGCGGAACTATATCGAGATCGAGTTCAACGCCATCGGCACGGTGTGGGACATGACCTATGCAAAGGAGCTCGACAAGGGAGCGCTGCCGAAAAGCTGGGCCTGGATACCGGGAAGCGAGCCCTGGGACGTCGAGGGCATGCGGCTGGCGGTCCGGGCCGACGGCACGCTTAACTACCATTTCGACCGCGACATCGGGTGGTATTACGAATGCTCGATACCATGGCACACGCTCGAGACCATGAACCTCGGCGATGAACGGCTCGACCGCGACGGCGCCGTCATGCGGGTGAATTTCAGCCGCGTCCAGTTCAACATCCGCGAGGAATGGCCGCCGACAGACTTCCGGCCGGTGAGGGGCGTGGACTGGCTCTGGTCGCCCATGCTCACCTATCGCGCCCACATCACCGAGGCCTTCGGGCGGGTGATCATGTCGGAGAGGACGGTGACGGAATACCCGGACCCGGCGCTCGAAACCGCGTTCCCCTTCATCGATCCGCCGCCGCCTCCCCGCCGGGTGAGACCGGGAGACATGGTCAGGATCGAAGGCGGTGTCTACACCATCGGCCCCGACGACGCCGATCCTTCGGGAGCGTCCCCGGCCGGCGAGGTAACCGTGGACGATTTCCATATCGACCGCTACGAGGTGACCATCGGCGAATATGCGGACTTCCTGAACGCGGGCGGCCACGATGACTTCTGGTGGGAGGACATGGCGGACCCGGACTGGTGCGGCATCATCAGGAAGGGAGACGGCGACTACCGCGTCGCGCCCGGCAAGGAACACCATCCCGTCTGCGTCGTGAAGATCGAGGGAGCAAAGGCATACGCCGCCTGGGCCGGGAAGCGTCTTCCCACCGAGTTCGAATGGGAGATCGCCGCCCGTGGCCGCGAAGGCAGGCGTTATCCATGGGGCGGCGAACCGGTCGACGACACGCGGGCAAATTACGGCTACCGTATCGGCCACACGGTGCCGGTGGGTTCATACCCTGACGGCGCCACACCGGAAGGCGTCTTCGACATGGCCGGGAACGTGAACGAGATGATCGACGCGAAATGGGCGGAATATCCGTGGGGAACGGTGCGGCCGGACAGCCAGAAGCCCTGTGTCAATCCCCTCTGCCGCGGCGGGGCGTGGACGGCGCCGGCGGTGAATCTCGCTGCGACCTACCGTGACGTGGTGAAATCCCACTTCATGGCGCCGCTGGTGGGCTTCCGGTGCGCACGGGATGCGGATTGAGAAGGATGATCGGTAACGGCCGCAGGGGACGGTACGTTATTTGACGGTGAAAAATATGCTCGTTACGGAATATTATTCGGGGTATACAACTTTAATCTTTCTGCTTCATGCAGTACATTTCAAACCCGATATGTAAAAATGAATATTCGAATTGCCGCATCATGCCGCGAATTGTCAGGTTTCAGTAAAAACAGGCTTGACAATGCCTAAATATATCATTAATTGATACAAGTATATCTTCGATTTCATTTTTTTACGGCATTCACATGTAAAAAGTACAGGAAAGGAGGTGGTCGGGTAAAGCGACAAACTCTTTATCACCCGTCGGGCACCGAGCCCGTCACACATCGTTTGAAAAGGGGAAAGAAACAATGAAAAAAATGTTATTTGTAACCGTGGCCCTGCTCATGACCGCATCCGTGGTTTTTGCAGCTGATTTCGCACCGACCATGCTGAAGCTGTCGGCAGATCCGGTGATCCAGTATGATTTCGACGGTTCCGATATCAGAATTCCCGTCCAGATCAGCGGCACCACCGCCGGCGTCATCTTCTGCGTCTACACGCGCGGCAAGGCCGATCAGGTCGAGTTCACCCAGAACGGTTTCCTGGGATGGCACCAGGTCAACAAGATCGACACCTGCGTCTACTACTCGTCCCTCAAGAGCTTCAGCCCCGGCGCCGGTGAGATCACCTGGGACGGCAGGGACCAGGACGGCGGCATCGTTCCCGCTGACGAGTATACCTACTACATGTGGGCCTATGACAACCAGGGAACCAAGGTCCTCATGAACAACTTCCTCCAATCCAATGGATGGTATGACTACTACACCGAGATCCAGGAAGTCGACACCAACGGGCTGCCCCTGTCCAACCCCATCTGGTACAACGCCTACAACCCCAACGTCCGCTGGCGTATTGGCAACGATCCCATGGACGAAAACCTCCAGGAAAAGTGCACGATCAACGTGGACGAGGGCTGGCGTCTCTTTGGCGATCCGAGCATGGATCCCACCAACTTCGATTTCTTCTATCTCGGCCAGGTCCACGAGGATGCCGGCAACTACCGTATCCTCAAATACCGCTGGGTGCCTGACGGCGAGGCAGAGCTTCAGACCGACTTCGGCGAAGGCGGCTCGAGCGAGCTCATCAGCTGCGCCACCGGTCTCCATCGCTGGGGTCCCGGCACCGCCACCGACGGCGACTATCTCTACATCGGCGACGAGAACATCCTCTCCGCCACCGTCAACGAGCCGGACGCCCAGATGTACATTCTCGACATGGACGGCTTCCTCATCGATGAAATCGACCTGACCCCCTGGTGGAGCTCCGGCGAGGACATGGAAGCCGGCGCGCAAATGAACGGCGGTCCGCTGAACTGGGCCGAGCGTAACGGCATGTTCTTCCTCAACAGCCACGGCAGCTGCTTCAACCAGATGGTCGATCCCCAGAAATATCTGGAAGACCAGGATCTGGAAGGCTTCTCCCTGTGGGTGAACGACAACGGCGACTATGTCCTCGACCACAACTTCGAGGATACGGCCAGTCTGCGCTGGGTCTGCAACGACTACAACGTCGGTCCCTACAAATATTCCATCGCTCCCGACGCCAACCTCTTCTCCATGGTCAACGCCTATGACGCCGGCGCGGTCTCTTTCGGCCTGCTGGCGCCCGACGGCACCGGTATCGGCTACTTCGCCTACGCCGGCGAAACCGCCGGACAGAAGATGGGCACCCTGGTGGTCGACAGCGGCACCGCCTTCGACGGCCTCTACTGCGACAACCACCAGACCGGTGGTCCGCATTATGAGCGTGTCAAGGAAAACGACACCCCGGGCGTGTTCTTCCTCGGCCATGATTCCATCACCGGCATCATCACCAATGCCATTTCGGTCGAAGAAGACGCTCCGGCGGCCTTCTCCGTCGCCCAGAACGCCCCGAACCCGTTCAACCCCACCACCACCATCACCTTCAGCCTCGCCCAGGCGGGCAACGTGACCGTCGATGTCTTCAACGTCGCCGGCCAGAAGGTCGATACGCTGACCGACGGCTTCATGGACGCCGGTTCGCATTCGCTGGTATGGGATGCCTCCGGGTTCTCCGCCGGTGTGTACTTCTACACCGTCAAGTCCGGGCAGTTCTCCAAGACCATGAAGATGACGCTCGTCAAGTAAGCCCATCTTCCATCTTTATCAAAAAGCCCGGCGGTTTCGCCG